>JACZXN010000012.1 GCA_022571575.1 Chloroflexota bacterium
CAGGTGTTCAACCGGGGCTGACGTCCCGCCATCAGCAGGACCAGGTCTCCCGGGCCGGCGCCCATCCGGTCCGCCAGGCGCTGGTGCCACTCGGCCGGCATCCGCAGCCCGGCGGACTGGACGATCTCCTCCGCGGCCTGCTGCCCGATCGGGCCCTCGCCCCGGTACCGGATGTGGACCAGGCCACCCGCCCCCGCTGCTTTGGCGGTGTCCTCCAGTTCCTTGACCTGACCGGTGACGAACTGGGCCTGGCCCGGTACCACGAAGCCCTTGATCCGGCCCCCGCCTTCCACGGTGGAGAGAAACACCCTGAATTCGGTCTCGCCGGCCAGATCGGACACGTCGGTCATCTCCAGGCCGAAGCGCAGGTCCGGCTTGTCCGAGGCGTAGCGGTCCATCGCCTCGTCATAGCTGATCCTGGGGAAGGGCTTCCGGAGCTTCTTTTCCGGAGCCACCGACTCGATCATCCCGGTGTACAGCTCTTCGGTCAGGTCCAGGATGTCGTTTTCTTCGACGAAGCTCATCTCCAGGTCCAGTTGGGTGAACTCCAGTTGCCGGTCGGCGCGCAGGTCCTCGTCGCGGAAGCAGCGGGCGATCTGGAAATACCGCTCCACACCGGCGACCATCAGCAGCTGCTTCATCTGCTGGGGAGATTGGGGCAGGGCGTAAAAACTGCCGGGCTGCATCCTGCTGGGCACCAGGAAATCCCTGGCGCCCTCCGGAGTGCTCTTGATCAGGATGGGGGTCTCGATCTCAAGAAAATCCCGTTCGCTCAGAAAGTCCCGGATGTATTTGACGACATTGTGCCGCAGAATCAGGTTGCGCAGCATGGGCGGACGGCGCAGGTCGAGGTAGCGGTACCGGAGGCGCAGGCTCTCGTCGGCCTCCGCGTCTTCGTCGATATAGAAGGGAGGGGTCAGCGAGGGGTTCAGGACCGTAAACTCCGACGCCATCACCTCCACATCGCCGGTGGCGATGGCCGGGTTCTCGCTGCCTTCGGGCCGGCGGGTGACCGTTCCCTTAACCTGGACGACCCATTCCGGCCTGACCTCCTCGGCGACGCGGGTGGCGTCGGCGGCGGTCTCCGGATTGAATACGACCTGGACGATGCCCGACCGGTCGCGCAGGTCCAGAAAGATGATCCCGCCGTGGTCACGCCGGCGGGCGACCCAGCCCGCCAGGGTAACTTGTTCACCGGTGTTTTCTCCCCTGAGGGAGCCGCAGTCCGCGCTACGCAGCACGCAATTCCTCCACTAGTTGTTGTCGTGATGATACGCCCATGGGCGGCCGGGGGCGAAAATGCCCGCGGCCGTGACCCTGATTGTCCGCCTTTAATTGCCGGGGAAGACCTGGAAAATATCTTGGAAGGGGCTTTCTTGTTGCTTGGTCAGTCCCGCAACTGCCTCGGCCAGTTCCTGGGGCGAGCTAACCGGCGGCAGACACACCGTGTCCAGGCAGACGTGGGCCCTGGCCACGGTATCGCCATCGGCGGCCGTGACAGTTTTGATGTCCAGATTGGGTTGGGGAAGGCGGGCCGCGGCCGCCATGAGCTCCTGACAGGCCGGGTCTTCAGGACGGCCCTCGATGGTCACTTCCACCATGGGGTTCTTCAACAAGTGCACCGCGAGACCGTACTCGGCGCCAAATTCCCCCTGCTCTCTGAAGGACTCAACGAACGCGCTCAAGGTGGCCTCGGCGATCTGCCGGTAGTCCTCGTTCCTGGTGGTCTGGTATAGCCGCAGCAGCGCCTGGGCGGCGGCCATATTGTCGGCCAGGGTTTTTTCACGGACCTGTAGATGGCCGATGGCGTCTGGGTCGTCTTCAATGTCGAAGAATCCGCCGTCATCCTGATCGAAGAATCGGTCCACCATGATTCGGGCCACGGAGACGGCCCGCTCAAGATAGGCGTCTGAAGCGGTGTTGCCGTGGGCCTGCACCAGGGCGGTCAACAGCCAGACCCAGTCGGTGAAGAAAGCCGGGGTGTCGGACGGACCACCCTCCGAGTAGACGTGGCTGAACGATCCGCTCTGGGCCATCGAGTCCAATCTGTCCAGCACCTGGATGGCCGTTGTCTGCAGGGAGGGATCGCCCAGCTTCCAGGCGGCGTCCAGAAGCACCGTCACCGCCAAAGCGTTGCCGTTGGCATAGCACGATGGGTCGCGCGCGGGCCGTTCCTCAATCGTCCTGCGGTCTGGCTCCAGTGTGAAGTAGTCCGAATGGGCGCCCTGGCTGCCCCGGAATCCGGGCGTGGCCGGATCGTAGAGTTGTTCCATCAGGTAGCCGATGGTCCGCTTCGCCGTCTCCAGGTAATCGGGGCGTTCCAGCAGGATGCCGCCGTTCATAAATTCGCGGGCCAGCCCCAGGTTGTCCTCCAGTATCTTCTCGTGCTGCGGCTCGGTCCAATCGGCCCTGGCGCAGTGTCTAAAGAAGCCGCCGTCGAGGCTATCCGCCACCGGGCCCTCGGCCATGCGGTCCAGGGTCTTGGTCAGCATGGCGGCATAGAATCCCTCACCGCTGGTGCGGTACATGTGGTTCACAAAGCGCACGATGGATGGGTTGGGGAATTTGGGTTCGCTGCCGAACCCGCCGTTGGCGGCGTCGTATGCGCCGGCCACGATGCGGGAAACCCGGTCAACCACCGCCTCCTCCAATTCCGGTCCCGCGGCGGTCCGGCGGGCATGCTCTTTTCGCTGGTTCAGCAGGTCTCTGGCCTGGGTGTAGAGGGTGGGCCGGTCATTCTTATAAGCGTCTATGAACTCGGCGATCATGGCGATGAATTGGTCGGGGGGCAGGTAGGTCGCTCCGCCGATGAGGCCGCCGTGACCGGTCAGAAAAGCCGTGGTGGGCCAACCGCCCACGTTGTATCTGGAATTGATGTCGGGGCGGTGGTCGTTGTCCACCCGGACCGTGACGAAGTTCTCGTTAAGGATGGCCTGAATCTCAGGGTCGGAATAACTGGTTTCATCCATCACGTGGCACCAGTAGCACCACACCGCCGAGATGGACAGCAGGACCGGTTTATCTTCTTCCTGGGCTTTGGCGAAAGCAGCGGGGCCCCAGGGCCGCCAGTTGACCAGATGGGCCTGGTTTGGATTGGGCGAAAATCGGAACTCGGACAATGGGGCCGCCTTCGTGGTTTCGCCGCCCCGCGCCGCCTCTAAAAATGGCGCCGCCTCAGAGGATGGGGAGGCTTGGAAAGTGCTTGACTGGGTATGTATTTCGGCGGGCGTGCCGACACCGGATTTTGGCAAGTCCGCCGAGGGAATTCAGTGCCTAACGTTAGCATAGCACCCATCGATTATCAATTGGAGGAGCTTTTAAATACCGGGGGATACCGATGCCGGGAAGTGCCTTCAGGATTGATTTGGCCGCCGTTAAACGGTCACCAGGTCGGGCCGGTCCATCGGGTAACCGGAATGAGAGATCGGCACGCTCAACAAGGTCTTGGCCTGGTCCATCAACTCGGGGCCGAGGTTGGCCAGCGGCACGAAAGAGCCGTTCTCCATCGAGGCGATGGGAACGCCGTCACGGAGCGCCAGCCGGTTGCGCACCACGGCGGCCACCCTGGGTCCGGGCGAGGTTATCCCGGCAAGGTTCAGGGGGTCGCAGGCTGATATGGCGATGAAACGGCCGTCGGGCTCGGTGTTCTTGATCTTGCGGAGTTGTTCCACCGCTTCGGGCAGGGCGAACTGCTCCCCCACAAAGCCGGATACGAACCGGCCTCCTCTGATCTCGCCCCGGGCCTCCAGCCGGCGCAGCACCCGCACCAGGTCCCGCCAGCGGTAGGACAGCGCGTCCCGGGCCAACAACTCCGGGAACACCACGCCGTAACGGGCCAGGAGTTGGCGGGCGATGGGCTCGCCGCGGTCTTCCACCGGGTCGCTGGGTTCCAGCAGCGACCACCGGCTGTAGCTTCGTCTTCGGAGCAGGCCCGAGCGGTTGTTGCTCCCGCCAGTTCGCCGATTACGTTCAGGGCGCCGCGGCCGCCGGGCCGTGCCTCCCAGCCGCTGGCGCAGAGCCTCTACTCCATCGACCGTCACCCGGCCCGAGGCGGCCAAGCTCCAGAGGGCTTCTTCGACGTCCGAGGGCAGCCGCTGGGTTGCCGACACGATGTCGGAGAGGAATGACGCTCCCCGCCGGTTCAGGACCTCGACCACTTCCTTGGCAGCCCCGGTCAGGCCTTCCGAATCTTGGCCAGTGGGTCCAATCACCCAGTCCAAGGAATCACGCAGGACCATGGTTATGGGGGTGGCCCTGGAGAATGAAGGCCGGCCGGCCGAGAGAGAGGTCCCGTTCTGCTGCCCATTCTGTTTCAACGAAACCCGGCCCCAGACCACCTCTCCGCCCAGGCAGAGGCGGTCCAGCATCACCGGGCTGTAGTCCGACACGCGGGAGAGCAGGACCTCGTTCTCGATGGCCCCCGCGGCAGTCTCGAATCCCTGTAGCTGCTCGATGGCCGCCAGCAAGCCACCCTCGCCGTGTAGCCGCGCCGCCGGGTCCACGTGCTGCCACCGCAGCAGGAAGCGCATGAATGCGGCCGGCGGGACCGGTTCCACCTCACGGCGCAGGGTGTCGATGGTCGACCGGTGGATCCGGGCCAGGATGCGGCGGTCACAGAACTCTTCTCCGTCCGCAGCGGTCCTGAAACTGCCGCGCAGCACAACGCCTTCATTCTCCAGACGTGCGAATGCGTACTCGATGTCATCTTGGGGTATGCCCAGCGACCGGACCACCTCCGTGACGGTCAACGGGCCGGAGCATTCCACCCAGCCGCGCAGCAAGGAGTAGATGTTTTCTTCCCGGACACCATCCCCTTCCAGCAGATCGCCGGGTGGGATGGGGTCGAGAATCGCGTCAGGATATATCGGCCGCAGGAGCGAAAGACGTTCGGCGGCGGCCCAGTAAGCCCCGGCGCCGGTTTCCATGCGGTAGGCACGGTTGGCGGCCACCAGGGACTCGAACCACTGCTGCATGGCTCCGGAGCCGCTTCCGGCCACCGAGGCATCCGGCACCGAGGATTCGACCGCCATGGCCAAGGCGGTGGATTCGGGCAGCACTCCAAGCACCAGGAGAGCGTCGTGCAACTCGTCGGCGTCCCGCATCCTGGGCCAGGCGTTGGCCGATTCCCGCTCGATGGCGGCGGGGTCCAAGGCGCTCAGGTCGCGGGAGTCTTCGGGCAGGGCCCTCCTGAGGGACACCGCTCTGGCGCGGCGCTCCTCCAGGGGCGCGTCGTCCAAGAAGGCATAGGGCATGGCGTTCAGTATCTGATGGGAAAAGGCCGAGGGCTGCACCGTGTCCCGGCCGAAGATCTCGATGCTCCCATCACGGATGCCGCCCAGCAATTCCTTGCAACCTTCAACATCCATCGCCTCGGTGAGGCAGTCGCGCATGGTCTCGAACACCAGGGGGTGGCCGGGAACCTCGATATCGCCGGGCATGGCGTTGTCCTGGCAGGCCACCTGGGCGGGGAACACCGCGGCCAACAGGTCTTCGGACCGCATCCGGATCAGGGGGGCCGGGACCTTGCGGCCTCCGGAGTGCCGCAGGATGGCCAGGGCCCGGGTCGCGTTCCAGCGCCAGCGGGTGCCGAACAGCGGCGCCTGTAGGACCGCCTGCTCAAGCACGTCCTGGATGGTCCGCTCGTTCAGGTAGGTGAATACATCGTCCACGGGCATGGACAGGCCGGGCCCCAGGGCGAAATTGAGGCCGTCGTCGGTGGCCGTCGCCTGTAGTTCAAAATCGAAGGTCCGGCAGATCTTCTTGCGCAGCGCCATGCCCCAGGCCCGGTTGATCCTGACGCCGAAGGGAGCGTGGATCACCAGTTGCATGCCGCCGCTCTCGTCGAAGAAGCGTTCGGCGACCACCTTTGTCTTGGAGGGGACCACTCCCAGAACACGCTTGCCCTCCTCCAAGTAGGCGACCAGTTGCCGGCTGGATTCCCGGTCCACTCCCGACTCGGCAATGACCCATTCTTCGGCCTTGGCGTGATCGTCCAAACGTTCGTCGATGCCCTCCCTGAGTTCGGAGACCTCCTGGGACAGTTCCCAGGTGCGTCCGGGCGCTTCCCCCAGCCAGAACGGGATGGTCGGCGGCTGCCCCCGGGCGTCTTCCACCCGGACCTTGCCCTTCTCCACCCGGCGGATCTTCCACGGAGTGTTCCCCAGCAGGAACACGTCGCCGGCCAGACTCTCGATGGCGAAGTCCTCGTTGACCGTGCCGACAAAGATTTCCTCCGGGTCCAGGATGACGTCGTAGTCGGCACTGTCCGGGATCGCGCCGCCGCTGGTCATGGCCGCGATGGGAGCGCCGCGCCTCCCCTTAACCCTGTGGTTGATCCCGTCCCGGTGAAGATAGGCCCCGCCACGGCCCTGGCGGAGGGTGAACCCGTTGGACAGAACGTCCACCACCTGGTCGAATTTCTCCCTGGGCAATTCACGGTAGGGATAGGCCCCCCGGCATAGGGCGAACAAATCATCTTCCGCCCATTCCTCCTGGGCGCAGGACGCCACTATCTGCTGGGCCAGAACGTCCAACGGCCACGGTGGGACCGTGAGGGTGTCCAGGTTGCCGCGTTTGACGGCCCGGGCCAGGGCGATGCATTCGGCCAGCTCATCCCTGGTCAGCGGGTACAAGCGGCCCTTGGGAGTGCCGCCGACCTGGTGCCCGGAGCGTCCCACCCGCTGCAGCAGAACGCCGATGGACCGGGGCGAGCCGATCTGGCAGACCAGGTCGACAACGCCGATGTCGATACCCAGCTCCAAGGACGCGGTGGCGACACACACCTTGACCTGTCCGCCTCTCAATTTCTCTTCGGCGGCCAGACGGGTGCTGCGCGACAGGCTGCCATGGTGGGCAACCACCGCCTCGTCTCCCAGACGCTCCGATAGCTGATGCGAGACCCGCTCCACCAACCGCCTGGTGTTGACGAAGACCAGGGTCGTGCCGTGGGCGCGGACCAACTCGGTCACGGAGTCCAGCGCCTCGGCCCACATCTCGTGGGAGGCGATGGGGCCCAACTCCCGCTGGGGCAACTGGATGGCCAGGTCGATGGCGCGGGAGCGGCCGGTGTCGACTATCAGGCAGTCGGGCGTGCCGTCGGCTGCGATGGAGCCGCTGCCCACCAGCAGCCGTCCCACCTCTTCGATGGGATTTTGGGTCGCGGACAAACCGATGCGCACCACCGGGTTCTCCGCCAGGGCGCAGAGACGCTCAACCGACAGCGAAAGATGGGAGCCGCGTTTGTTGCCGGCAACGGCGTGGATCTCGTCCAGGATGAGGGTGTGGACCCCGGTCAGTCCCTGGCGGCCGCTTCGGGAGGTCAGCAGGATGTACAGGGATTCGGGAGTGGTGATCAGGATATGGGGCGGCCGCTTGGCCATCTTGGCCCGCTCGGAGGGCCGGGTGTCCCCGGTGCGCACGGCGGCCCGTATCTCCGGCAGAGGGGTGCCCGCGGCCTCGGCGAGGGCGGCGATCTCCGCCAGGGGCGTGGCCAGGTTCTTCTCGATGTCGTTGGAGAGGGCCTTCAGGGGGGAAACGTAGACCACCTGAGTGGTGTCGGGTATCTCACCGGAAAGGCCTTGGCGGACCAGGTTGTCGATGCAGGTGAGGAACGCCGCCAGGGTCTTGCCCGACCCTGTAGGCGCGGCGATCAGGGTGTGGCGTCGTTGGGCGATGGCGGGCCACCCCTCTCGTTGGGCGTCGGTGGGCTCGGAGAACCTACTCTTGAACCACTCTTGGACCAGGGGGTGAAACTGAGAAAGGGGCATGGGCAAATATTAGCACAGGGGCTACTTTAAAGACCTTTACATAATCACCGTCAAAGGAAGGCAAGGCCAGGGGCGCTCGTCAGTCGCCAAAATGGCGTATCCGGTGTTTTCTGAGTATTTTCCGGAGACGGTATTGGGGTATGCTATCATTCCCGGTCTCCCCGGTGATCGGCCTGGGGAAACAGGCGCAGCCGCGGTGAGGCGACACCATCGAGTGACCCCGCAAGTGCCAGTGACCGCTAATCGAATTGAGGCGCAGATGGCTGAGATACTGGAATTCAAGCCCAACCCTTTCAACGGCATAGTAGTTGCCCCGTCGGAACTGCCCAGCGGCCCGGAGGAATTTGACGCCAGGCTCGGCGTCTCCATGGAACAATGGTCCGCCGACGGATTTCTGGCCGTCTGGCTGGAGATCCCCAAGGTCCAATCGGCGCTGATACCCAAGGCCATTGAACGGGGGTTCGATTTCCACCACACGGGCGAAGACTATATCCTGCTGACCTGCCGCCTGGTGGACGGCGCCCACATACCGCCCTTCGCCACCCATTACATCGGCATCGGCGGCGTGGTTTTAACCCCGGAGAAAGAACTGCTGGTGGTCAGGGAGAAATACGGAGTCGGCGGCCGTCCACCGACCCTGAAGCTGCCCGGCGGAGCGCTGCAGGCCGGGGAACACCTGGGGCAGGCGGTCGAGCGAGAGGTCCTGGAGGAGACGGGCGTTAAAGCCGTGTTCGAGTCCATCGCCTGTTTCCGCCAATGGCACGGCTACCGGTACGGAAAGTCGGACATCTACTTCGTGGGCAGGCTGCGCCCGCTCAGCAAAGAGATCACCATGCAGGCCGATGAGATACAAGAATGCCTCTGGATGCCGGTGGATGAATTCATCGGCTCCGAGAGCATCGCCAATTTCAACAAACAGATAGTCCGCGCCGCCTTGGAATCCGACGGCGTGGTCCAGTCGTTCATCGAGGGCTTTGGCGGTCCCGACACCCGCGAATACTTCATGCCCAGGCACCTGGTTGACGGCTCTGGAGTGATGCCCTTCCCCACGGACCCCCAGTCGTTGATTTAAGGCCGCCGGCCCACGCTTTTCCCAGACGCCGGTTGTTGCTCCATGGGCCTGATCAATGGCCCGATGGGACCATGGCGGTGGCACCTGGCGTACTCTTGCCACCTGCCCAACCCAGTGATAATAGGCGCATGAAAGCGGCGGTAGGACATCCGGATTCAAAAGACGCGACTTGGGCTCCGTTCGCCATCCTTGGCGCCCAGCTGGGCCTGCTGCCGGTCTTTGTCGCCCTGGTGATCGACCGGCTGGCCTTCTGATACCTGCGTTCCCTCCGACCGCATCGCAAAGAACAGCGGCATCCATGGGCCGCCCCGGCCCCGGATAAGAGAGCATATGCGGAGCAGAGAGCGCCCGGCCGCAGAAGGCCAAACATGAGTCATCCCGGAGTTTGGCGTGTGGATGCCAGTGAAGAGGGATAGCAGCACAGTGCACTGAAACCGAGTGGGCGGCGGTCTGCCATCGAACATGAGCAGCGCCGCCTTCGTCTTTCCGGCGAAGGCCGGAATCCAGGAACCTTCGCTTCAATGTGACTGCGGCGCCGGCCGTCCCGGTGGGCTACTTCAGCGAACCGGATGCCATTGACGCGCTCAGGAGACCGTTTTATAGTTCCAGACAACCCAGATTTGGCAATGGGAGGGGATGCCATCGCCAAGTACTTGATACAGCTTACTTATTCCGATGACGCGTTGGCAGAGCTGGTGAGGCACCCACAAGACCGGGGTGCGGTGATCGCGGAACTGTTCGAGCGATTGGGCGGCAAGATCGAGGTTTTCTACCATTCAATGGGCGAATACGATCTGGTCGTCATAGCCGAAATGCCAGATAACGAGAGCATGGCCGCGATCCAATTCGCCGTACGGTCAACGGGCATCGCGAAGGACCATAAGATCACGCCCCTTTTATCCAGGGAAGAATCGGTAAACGCGCTGAGAAGGGCGGGCGGCTCGGGCTATCAGCCCCCCAGTTGACGCGTGGACACTACTTAGAAGAGAGGCGCCCGCCGTGCCAGACGCTCAATTGAGTCTCTTGCGATGATTGCCGCGGGCGATCAGAAACATGGCGGTCGACCACCAGACCCACTGAATCCCGCCACCGGTAATCCTCAAGGCCATCAATGAGCCGGTGATCAGGGATGCTTTGACCCACCACAAGGCGTGAATAGGCATCAAGAATGCCTTTGCGATGGTGAGGAGCGCAAATAGCGGAAACCACCGGGCCGGAGAGGTTATTAAACTCAAGCTCTGCATGGCCCAAGTATTCAACAGCATTGGGCCTGGAATCAGTACCGGTGGGGTCACGATGTGTGGCCCTATGGGGCCGGCCAACGGCCCAAAAGGACCGCGGCGGCCGGTTGACGGTCACCACCGGCAAGTACACTGGGCGCCAGTCTGAACGGCCGGGCCATGGCGGCGTGGCCATGATATTTCGTCTCTATTCCCTCGCAAGCCCCGGCCCACAACAAGCGGCCGGCCAGGGATTCGACGCGGCCATCGACACGGTAAGAGCAGCCGGTGAAACCGGAGAGGTGTCCCCGGCGTAAAAAGAGGCGTGGCGATTCAGTTGGTCAGCGAACCGGAAAATAAATGGCCCCCAAGATATCTTCGGGAGCCATTTTGATCACGGACCATGGTGCGCCTGGCGAGACTCGAACTCACAACCCCTGGGTTCGAAGCCCAGTACTCTATCCATTGAGCTACAGGCGCATCTATCGGGTGAATCGAGTAGAATTGCTGTTGGGGCGAGCGACGGGATTCGAACCCGTGATCTCCTGTGCCACAGACAGGCGCCTTAGGCCTCTTGGCTACGCTCGCCACGATGGATTTATTAACGATCCGGCTGGTAAATCCAGGCCGGCCGTTGCGCTGAGAGGGGTTTGGCCCGGTCAAACGCAGTTGCAAAGAGGCTAGAATATGTTAGCAAATGGGCCTGCCTCTTACAAGGAGCCGGAGCCGGAGCCGGAGCCAACGGACCGGCCCGGTGGTTTCCCGGCCGAATTTCAGCGAGTCCCATTGTAATAGCGGCGCCCGGCTAACTAAAATAGGCTTACGGCAATACGCCGCGGCCCGGCGCTCCCGGATATCATCAAGCTCTATCCCGGCCCCTATTCCGGGCAACGAGGAACTACATATGGGTTGGAAGCCACTGCTGCTCATCTTCGGGGTGCTTTTTCTGGCGGCCGCCTGCTCCGGGTCCTCCGGCGGTGACGGCAACGGGCCGTCCGACGGGCCATCGGACACCGCAGAGGCCACCGCCGCACCGGCTTCGGAGGGGAGCGCCGGCGATTCCACCGGCAACGGAGAACCGCTGAAAGGGGGGCGTTTGGTCCGCCTTTTCGTGGACCCGCCCACCCTCGATCCGCACCTGACCACCGACGCGACCTCCGCCCAGATAATCGTCGAGGTGTTCGGCGGTTTGGTGACCATCGACGCCAACCTGGATGTGGTGCCCGACCTGGCCGAGGGCTGGGACATCTCCGCCGATGGACGGGTCTACACCTTCAGGATACGCCCGGACGCCATGTTCCACGACGGCAAACCCGTGACCGCCGAGGACGTGCGCTGGTCGCTGGAACGGGCCACCAATCCTCTGACCGAGGCGCCCAACGTTGACCAGTACCTGGGAGACATCGTGGGCGTGGACGAGAAACTGGCCGGAGACGCCCTTCAGATCTCCGGTGTGCGCGTCATCAACGAACGCACCATCGAGATCACCATCGACCAAGCCAAGTCGTATTTCCTGGCCAAACTCACCTATCCCACCGCCTTTGTTCTGGACCGGGTCAGCATCGAGGCCAACCCCAAAAAATGGTTCCGCAAACCCAACGGCACCGGTCCCTTCCGGATGACCGAGTACAAGGTTGGCGAGACCCTGATCCTCAGCCGCAACGAGAATTACCACCTGGGCCCGCCCAAATTGGCCGAGGTGGAGATGATCCTCAGCGGCGGGACCTCAATGCTCATGTACGAAAACGACGAGATCGACATCGCCGGCGTGGGCTTGGCGGACCTTGACCGGCTGCTCGACCCAACAAACGACCTCAACGCCGAGCTCAGGAGGGCGCCGCCGTCTTTCAGTGTCCAATACATCGGCTTGAACGTGAATGAGCCGCCCCTGGACGACCGCAAGGTGCGCCAAGCTCTGAACCTGGCCATCGACAAGAGAGAGATCGCCACCATCGTGCTGGGCGACCAGGTTGTGCCGGCCACCGGCATCCTGCCGCCGGGCTTCCCTGGGTTCAGTGAATCGGTCAGGGGCTACGGTTTCGACCCGGAAAGGGCTAAGCAGCTGTTGAGAGAGTCCAAGTACGGCGACGACCTGGACAACTTTCCTACCATCACCATCACGACCCCGGGCAGCTTCGGCGCCAACGTGAGCCTGGACATGGAAGTGGTCCTTGCGATGTGGGAGAAGAACCTGGGGATCAAGACGGAGTTTCAGCAGACTGAATTCGCCACATTCCTGAAAGACCTGAACAAGCGGCGCTTCCAGATGTTCAACATCGGCTGGATCGCCGATTACCCCGATCCCGAGAACTTCCTGGACATCCTGTTCTACAGCGATAGCAGCAACAACCACACCAATTACAACAACCCCGAGGTCGATGCCCTGCTGGAACAGGCCAGGGTGGAGACCGACGAAACCCGGCGCTTCAGGCTCTACAACCAGGTGGAGCAGATGATATTGGACGACGCGCCCTGGATCCCTCTCTGGTACAGCGGCGAGCGCTATCTGCTGGTGAAGCCCAACGTGCATGACTACCTGCAGACGCCGCTGATCATTCCCAAGCTCAGGTACGTTTACCTGACGGACAAAACGGACAAATAGGAGCGGGACGCCAACGTGGGCACCTACATACTCCGGCGGCTGATCTGGCTGCCCATGATCCTGCTGATCATCTCGTTCATCACCTTTTCCCTGGGGCGGTTTGGGCCGGGCGACCCCGTTGAGATCCTCATGGGCCAGTACGCCGACGAGAAGGTCATCGAGCGCATCCGGGAGCAGCGGGGCTTCAACGACCCCATCTTTGTCCAGTATGGCCGCTACCTTAAAAACGTGACCCGTGGCGATTTCGGAGAGAGCTTCAAGTACCGCGGCCGCACCGTGGCCGAACTGCTCAAGAAGAAGATGTGGGTCTCCGCCCAGCTCAACCTGGCGGCCCTGTTCCTATCTGTTTCCATCGGCATCCCGCTGGGTCTGTTCGCCGCTCTCCGGCAGGGGACGCTCTGGGACACCAGCACGGTCGCGCTGACGCTCTTGGGGCAATCCATCCCCGTTTTCCTCACGGCGCCGATCTTGTTATTGGTGTTTGCCTTAAAATTAGACATCCTCCCAACCCACGGCTGGGGCGGCTTTTTCGACACCCGCATCATCCTTCCGGCCATCGCCATGGGCGTCCCCGGGATCGCCATAATAACCAGGTTGACCCGAGCCAGCACCCTGGAGGTCATCAGCCAGGACTTCGTGCGCACCGCCCGGGCCAAGGGGCTGCCGGAATCTGTGGTGCGCCGGCGTCACATCCTGCGCAACGCCATGATCCCGGTGATCACCACCCTGGGCTTTTCCCTGGCAGGACTGGCGTTCACCTCGTTCATCGTGGAGCGGTTCTTCGGCATCCCAGGCGTCGGGAACCTGTTCATCGAAGCCATCTTCGCCCGCGACTTTCCAATCATCAACGCGGTGATAATCATCGGCACCACGATGTTCGTGGCCGCCAACCTGATCGTTGACCTCATATACCCGTGGCTCGACCCAAGGATCCGGCTGGGAGGCTCGTATGCTACGTGACGAGGCCCAGCCGGCGCTCGGTCGAGAGCTCCGGACCGACCGCAGCTATTGGGCCATCTCGTTCCGCAGGCTGCTCCGCAAAAAGATCGGCGTCACCTGTCTGGCGATAATCTTGCTGATGTACGGTTCGGGGATCCTGGCTCCGCTGGTCACGCCCTACGGGTTCAACGACCAGGACCTGTCGAACACCAAGCAGGGTCCAAGCTTCCAGCACCCCTTTGGTACCGACCGACTGGGCCGGGATGTCCTGACCCGCATCATCTACGGGCTGCGGACCACCGTGATCATAACCCTCGCGACCCTGCTTACCGGCAGCCTCGCATTGGGCATCACCGCGGGGTTGCTTGCGGGTTATTTCGGCAAATTGATCGACACCCTGATCATGCGGGTGGGGGAGGTGTCTTCAGCTTTCCCCGAAATATTCCTGGTGTTGATCATCATATCCACCCTCAAGCCCCCGATCACCGAGTGGGTCCGCGGGGTGGAAGACACCCTGGGCATCGAGATCGTGAGCCTGGGCGTGGTGGACTACTTCGTGCTGTCTCTGGCCCTGGCCATCTTCTCCTGGTTCGGCATGGCCAGGCTGGTGCGCGGCCAGGTCCTCCAGGCCCGGGAGAACCAATACGTGGAAGCGGCTCGGTCCATCGGCGCCTCAACGCCGCGGATCTTATCCCGGCACGTGTTGCCCAACGTGATGGGGCCGGTGATCGTCATGGTATCGGCGGGACTGGCCGGCGTGGCCGGGTCGGAGATATTCCTGAGCTTCCTGGGCATCGGTATACAACCGCCAACACCCAGCTTGGGGCTCATGATCTTCGCCAACGGCAATATCGCAACCCTGCGGGCCACGCCCCACCTGCTGCTCTTTCCCGGTCTCA
>JACZXN010000329.1 GCA_022571575.1 Chloroflexota bacterium
CGAAGCCGACCGCGACCACGGAGGCCGCCGCGATGAAGATGACCGCAGCGACGATTCCGTAGCGCTGTGCAAAGCGGTCGGTGATCTTGCGTATCTCAGACATGATTACTTCCGAATCGAATTCTACGCCATGTCTAGCGGGAAGCACCGTTGTCCAGACGTTCGACGAGCCGTCGGCAAACACCCGTCTCTCGGCAGCAGAATTCGTATCTGGCGCCCCCGGCAGGACTTGAACCCACAACCTTCTGATCCGAAGTCAGACGCTCTATCCAATTGAGCTACGGGGGCACTTTTGTATCTGGATACAGCGGATAACTGTATCCGCCTTGACGCACAGCGCTTCCACAGCGTATAAGTGATGTAGTTCTAAGGGTACTTGTACGGGAGTGCAGCGCATGAGTCAAGCCTCGATTACTATTACAGCGGCAGGCGACATCGCCGTCAACCTCGCCTCCTTCAAGCGCGACCGGAGAGCCGAGAATCTCAGTCCCCGGACGATCCAAAGTTACGGCGAGGCGTGTACGCAATTCCACCAGTTCTTGGCCGAGCGGGGGATGCCGCAGGAAGTGCGCAACATCACTCGCGAGCACGTCACCGAGTTCATCAACGACATCCTGAGTCGGTGGAAGCCGACCACTGCCGCCAACAGGTTCCGTGGCCTACAGCAGTTCTTCAAGTATCTCGATGAGGAAGGTGAGCTGCCGGACGGCAGCCCGATGGCCAGGATGAAGCCGCCGCAGATCCCGGAAGAGCCACCCGATGTTGTGACAATGGATGAGATCCGCGCCCTCATCCCGGACCTCTCCCAGGCCGAGATCGACTCCATGGACGTGGGCAGCTACCCCCAGTCCAGCTACTACAGCGACCTCATGCGCGTCACCGAGGGCCTCACCGACCCGGACCTGGCCCAGACCCTGGTCAGCCAGTCCTACCCCACCGTCCTCTGGCTGCAGCAGAAGGGCCTCCGCTTCGTCCCCATGTGGAGCCGCCAGGCCTTCAAGATCGGCGACGTCTTCAAGTTCTGGGGCGGCCTCACCCTGGAGGCCGTCGGCGCCGGCAAGGGCCTTTCGGACCAGCTCTTCGATGTCGCCCAGAAGCTCGGCATCGACGTCTGCTACGACACCACCGCCCGGCGACTCCTCCAGGACCGGCACGGCGCCATCTCCGGCCTCCAGGCCCTGGGCCCTCCCCCCTCCGCTCATCCTGAGCCTGTCGAAGGACCGGCGGGCTGGGGCGCCGGTTTTCTTTGGGGCCGCTTGGCCAGGATGAAACACGCGGCGCCGGCGAAATTGGTGAGCACCATCACGATGAATGCATCGGTGTAGGTCCCTTGGACATCGCGCATCCAGCCGACCAACGGGGCGGAGATCAGCAGCAGCACGTTAGCCCGATGAACACCATCCGGCGGGTGCCGACCTTATCGGTGAGGTATCCTTCGATGGGGCCCATCAGCCCGCCCTCCACCCGGGTGAAGGTGAGGGCGAAGCCCAACTGGGTCCGGTTCCAGCCGAATTCGCGTTCCAGAGCCACGGCCCAAACGCTCATGGCGTGGAACAACGGAACGGTGGAGATAACCATCACGAAACCGCTGATCCCCACCAGCCACCAACCGTAGAAGACGCGGTTGAGCCTGGAGGGGGCGCGGGTTGCTGAAGTAGGTGGAGGGGAAATTGCCTGTAGTCTCCCAAGCCGGCCGGTAGAGCCCGTCCGTGCTCCGGGCAGTATATCAGAATTTCGTATGTTAATTGAGTTATATTATTTGCTAATTAGGCCTAACGAGCCTCCCGGCCCATCGCCACCCAGACCTGGTAGACCCGGTTCTTGGCCAGCCCCGTGGCCGCGGCCACCTGGGCCACGGCGTCCTTGGCGCCAACCCCAGCCTGGCGAAGGCCGGACAGCATCTGGCGCAGGTCCACGTCCGAGGCGCCCGCATCCCCGTCTTCCGCGTCCGCCTGGCTGCCGGCAATAATCTGTCTACCCTGGACCACCACCACCACTTCGCCGCGGGGCGAATCGAAGTGCTCCAGCGCCTGCGCCGCGGTCCCCCGGAATACCTCTTCATGCAGCTTGGTCATCTCCCGGCACACGGCCAGAGGCCGGTCTCCCAGGACCGTGTTCAAATCGGCCAATGTGACCCGGAGCCGGTGGGGCGCCTCAAATAGCACCAAGGGCACGGCCGAAGACGACGCCTCACGCAGGCTGGCCTGCCGCTCTTTCTTGCGCCTGGGCAGGAAACCAAGGAACAAGAACCCGCCGCCGGGAAACCCCGACAGCGCCAGGGCCGCCGTGACCGCCGACGGGCCCGGCACCACCTCAACCTTGAATCCGGCTTGGGCGGCGGCAGCCACCAATTCGCTCCCCGGATCGCTGACCCCCGGCATCCCAGCGTCGGTGACCAGAGCAACGTCGCCCCGGGCCAACTCCGCCAATACACCGTCCAGTTTGTCCCGCCAATTATGTTGGTGGAAACTGGTGGTCCGGGGCCGGATGCCCAGATGGCTCAGCAGCCGCCGGGAAACCCGGGTGTCCTCGGCGGCCACCAGGGAGACTTCCCCCAGGATACGGGCCGCCCGGGGCGTCAGGTCCCCCAGATTTCCAATGGGAGTGCCCACTATATATAGGGTTGGCAATTAAAAATTCCCGCTTCAAGATTCCAAGACCATGGTGGGGGGCGCGGCGATACCCCAGGGCCGGCGGCCGGCGCCGGTTTCACCCACGCACTCCATTATATGGCAACGGCCCTTGCCGGATGGGGCCTCCTCAAGTAAGCTCTTTTGGGCGGCGGCCCAGGGTGTATCCAGCCACAAACGCACCTGATCCAGAAATCCGGTAACCCCCGAAACCCCTGATTACTTAGGAGGGACCATGGCAAAACTGACCGGAGCCCATCTCTTCATCCGGTGTCTCAAGCTGGAGGGCATCGAGAAGGTGTTCACCATCGTTGGCGACACCATCCTGCCGCTGGTGGATGCGGCTGAAGACGAGGGCATCCAGTTCATCGATGCGCGGCACGAAGGAGCGGCCCTGCACATGGCCGACGGTTACGCCCGGATCACGGGGCGCCCGGCGGTGGGCATCTTCACCGGCGGGCCCGGTTTTTCCAACGCCATCTCCGCCCTCCC
>JACZXN010000330.1 GCA_022571575.1 Chloroflexota bacterium
GGGCGAGGACCCGGTCGCCGGGTCCACCGATCCCCGCTACGGGTTGGACCACTTCGGGTTCGAGACCGACGACCTGGAGCAATTGGCGGCTGTGTTGCGGGGCAACGGCGTGAAGTTCAACTGCGAGCCCTGGACCATGCCCTCCGGTTCCATGGTCGCCTTCGTGGTGGCCCCCGACGAAGTGTCGGTGGAACTGATCCAACGCCCCAAGGCCTAGTCCCCCTGCCCCGGCTTGGGCGTGAAGTCAACTAGTCCGGGGAGATGCCTTCAAAGAAGTCTTCGGGGACCGTCTCTCCGGGGGCCACATCCGGTTGAGCGCGGATGTAGTATTCGCGGCCCAGGATCCAGGCGGCCACGTCCCTGGGCACCCGGTGGTAGGGCCAGTCTGGGGCCACCTGCGTCCGGTGACACATGATGCAGGCCATCTTGGTCTCAAGTTGGGCCGACAGGTCCAACGTCAGGTGTATATCCTCCGGGGGATTGCCCTGGTCCAGTTGCTCCGGGCTGGGCAGGGGGAAGTCCACCCCGGCCGCCCGCAACCGGTTGGCCCATTCCAGGCGGAAGCCCTTGGGCCGTGCGCTGTAGAAAAGTCTCTGTGGCGCATGGGTCTCCAGCCGGGTTTGCAGGCCGCCGGCCAACTGCTGGGGAAAAGCCGCGGGGTCCGAGGCCAGCCTGAAGGCCCGGGTTGTGTGCTTGGAGACGGCGATGTGGTCCGGGTGGCCGTAGAGCCCGCCGGGTTCGAAGGTGAGCACCACCTGGGGCCGGAACTCCCTGATCTCCCGCACCAGTTGCTCCACCACCTCGTCTTCGGGGGCGTTGATGTAGGCCCTGGGATGGTCGTTGGAGGCCCAACCGTCCATGCCCGAGTCCCGGTAATCCAGCAGGACGTGGCTATCCAGTCTCAGCGCCCGCACGGCGCAGGAAAGCTCGATGCGCCGGATCTCTCCCAGGGTCTCTCTGGTGGCGGCCCCCTCCTGCCGGATCTCCCCCTCTTCGCCCAGGGTCGTGGTCACCAGCCTCACCCGCCTCCCCTCCGCCACGTTATGGGCCAGCAAACCGCCAACGGGGAAGGCCTCGTCGTCAGGGTGGGCTAAGCAGGCCAACAGGCGAAGTCCAGGCATCTTTTATCTTCCTTGGTGTTTATCATTTTTTGCGATGATTAGTTCCGTTAATCCGGTCCAACCGCTCGTTGGAGACGGGCGAACGGAAACCCGGCTGCGCCGGCCGGCCGGCCGGGCGGTAGGCGAAAGTGTACGTTTGGCCGCCCGGCCCAGTCAATAATCCCAGATCCCTGGACGAGTCCCCGCGTGGATAAACGCGCCGGTCCGGAGGCGGAATCCGCCGCTTCGCGGGCGGGCATGGGCGTTTGACAGCCCAAAGGGCGGCATCTACAATCCGCCCGGTACACATCGTATTTCCCGCCGTAGTTCCCGCCGCAGTACCCATCGGATCTTCCGGAGTGGGAATCGGCCGCCTGGCGGACGTTCCATACGGTCCGCTCCGCCCAATCCGCCCCGTAAGCGGGGCGCCGGGGAGGTTGTCATGGCTGAGTTGTTAGGTCTGGGTTGCTCCCACGGTCCCATCATCCTCACCCCGCCGGAGGTCTGGCACAAAGGCCGGGAACGCATCTTTGGCCGGATCCCCGGTTACGAAGCCCCCGCCCAATTGCTGAAGGAACTGGGGGACGACAACGGCCTGACCCAGGACCGGCTGGACCAAAAAAAGGTGGTCGAGTCGTTCCAGGTGCTCCATGACCGGCTCCACGAATGGGACCCGGACGTCCTGATGATCATCGGCGACGACCAGGCCGAGAACTTCTTACAGGACAACCTGTCCCCCTTCTGCCTCTACACCGGAGGCGAGGTTGACGGTTATCCATTCCGCAACGTGGGCGGGGAAAACAACATCTGGCAGGCCGCCGCCGAGACCAAGTTCACCTTCCGGTGTCCCCAGGATTTCTCCAGGGACATGCGCAACTCGCTGATCCGCGACGGCATCGACATGGCCTCCTCCAGCGCCTTGAAGGGCTGGGAATGGGGCCTGGCCCACGCCATCATCAACCCCCTGGTCTATCTGGACCCGGAGGGCAAGTTTCCCCTGTTGCCCCTGTTCGTGAACTGCTACGGGGAGGAGGCCGGCCCCGACTATCCGCCCCGGCCCACGGCGCGCCGCTGCTACGAGGTGGGCCAGGCCATACGCCGGTTCCTGGACACCAGAGACGAACGGGTTGCCGTGGTGGCGTCTTCGAGCTGGTCCCACAGCTTCCTGGCCCACAAGTATCAGTGCACCGCCATCGACCTGGAGACCGACCGCCGCTATCTGGAGTTGGTCCGGCAGGGCAAGGGCAGCCAACTGGCCGGGCTCACCCCCGAGGAGCTGCAGGACTCCGGCGACCATGAGTTATTGAACTGGATCATCGCCCTGGGCATATTGGGCGATATTCCGGCGGAGATAGTGGACGTGAGAGAGTCGCACACCCAATTGGCCTTCCGGGTGGCGGCCCTCTGGGGATAGACCCAACCACGGACCAGATACTGAGAGAGAGAACCGGCAGGGCCGCGCCGGCATCCACCGTGCCCCCCGGCCCGCCGGACCACAGGAGGAACCATGCACTACGGCCTGATCATGGAATGCGACTACCGCTACGGCCATTCCCAAGAGGAGGCCTTTGACGAGGCCTTCGCCATGGCGGATACGGCCGAGAATGGCGGCTTGGACGGGGTCTGGCTGGCGGAGCGGCACTTCGCCGCGCCCCGCGACCCCCTGGACGCCGCGGGAGCGGGGATACCGTCCGTGGTCTCGGCGCCGCTGATAATCTCCACCGCCATCGTCGCCCGGACCGAGCGTCTGCGGGTGGGCGTGGCGGTCAACGTGCTGCCCCTCAACCACCCGGTGCGCATGGCGGAAGAGATCGCCACCTTGGACCAGATCAGCCATGGAAGGGTCGATTTCGGCGTGGGCCGCAGCGGATTCATGAGGGCCTACGAGGGCTATGACATCCCCTACGAAGAGAGCAGGGAGCGATTTCAGGAGAACCTGGAGATCATCCTGGCGGCCTGGACCAACGAGCGGTTCTCTTACGCCGGCAAGCACTACACGTTCAACGATGTGTGCGTGATTC
>JACZXN010000331.1 GCA_022571575.1 Chloroflexota bacterium
TACGGCGGCAGCACCGGTTACGGCAGGGAGTACCGGGAACGGCTGAACGGGGCCTGGGGAATCGTGGACGTCGACGACTGCTGCAACGCCGCCCTCCACCTGGTTGCCCTGGGCGAAGCCGACGTAGACCGCCTGGCCATCGAAGGAGGCAGCGCCGGCGGGTACACCACCCTGGCGGCCCTGACCTTCAAAGAGGTCTTCAAGGCCGGCGCCAGTCACTACGGCGTCAGCGATCTTGAGGCCCTGGCCAAAGAGACCCACAAATTCGAGTCCCGCTATCTGGACGGTCTGGTCGGCCCCTACCCGGAACGCCGCGACCTGTACCTGGAGCGTTCGCCCATCAACCACACCGATGGGCTGTCGTGTCCCCTGATCCTGTTTCAGGGTCTCGATGACCAGATAGTGCCGCCGAGCCAGGCGGAGAAGATGTTCGAGGCGGTCCGCGCCAAGGGCATCCCCACGGCGTACATCCCCTTCGAGGGTGAGCAGCATGGGTTCCGGCGGGCCGAGAACATCAAGCGGGTCCTTGAGGCCGAGTTGTACTTCTATTCCAGGGTCTTTGGCTTTGAGCTGGCCGACCCGGTTGAGCCGGTGGACATCGTGAACCTCCCTGATTCGGGCCATACCGCCGGAACCTAAGGAGGCCTGCCGGCATCATATCCCTAGAGCAGCACCAACGATTTCAGATTTCTTGATGGTGCGATGGAGGACCGATGGAACAACCCAAGATCACCGTTTACGGCGCGCCCTGGTGCCCCGACTGCAAGCAGGCCAAGCAATTTCTGGGGGAGCAGCGCATCCGTTTTAACTGGGTCGATATCGACGAAGACGAAGCGGGCCGCCGGCGGGTCCAGGAGTTGAACGACGGCAAGCAGATCATCCCCACCATCATCTTCGAAGACGGCTCGATGCTGGTGGAACCGTCCAACGCCGAGTTGGCGGCCAAATTGGGCATCAACCCCAAGGCCAAACGGGAGTTCTACGACCTGGTGGTCGTTGGCAGCGGCCCCGCCGGTCTCACCACGTCCCTCTACGCCGCCCGCGAGGGCATCGAGACCCTGGTCATCGAGAAGGGCGGCATCGGCGGCCAGGCCGGGGTGACCGAGCGCATCGACAACTACCCCGGATTCGCGGAAGGCATCGGCGGCGGTGAGTTGGCCGACCAGATGCGGGCCCATGCCGAACGGTTCGGCGTGGAGATCCTGCCGGCCCAGACCGTGACGAAGATCCGGGTCGAGGGCGACTACAAGATGATCACCACTGAATCGGGAGACGAGTACTGCTCCAGGGCCATCTTGCTGGCGCCCGGCACCCGGTACCGGCGGCTGGGCGTGCCCGGCGAGGAAGACCTGATCGGCGCCGGGATCCACTTCTGCGCCACCTGTGACGGCCCGTTCTACAAGGACCGGGAGGTCGTGGTGGTGGGCGGCGGCAACAGCGGCATCGAAGAGGGGTTGTTCCTGACCAAATTCGCCAGCAAGGTCACCGTGTTGGAGTTCATGGACCGGTTGGGGGCCAGCCAGATACTGCGGGAGAAGGCGGCGGAGCATCCCAAGATGGAGATAAAACTCAGCCACGCCGTTCAGGAATTCAAGGGCTCGGGGCATCTGGAATCGATCATGGTGCTGGACCGTACCACCGACAAAGTTGAGGAGCTGTTCCCCGCCGCGGCGTTCATCTTCATCGGGCTCGACCCCAACACCCAGTTCGTCAAGGACGCGGTGGAAACCGACAAGTGGGGTTTCATCACCACCAGCGGGACCATGGAGACCAGTCTGGAGGGCGTGTTCGCCGCCGGAGACGCCCGGGGCGGCAGCACCAAACAGGTGGCCAGCGCGGTCGGCGAAGGCGCGACAGCAGCCCTGATGATCCGCAATTACCTGGAGAAGCAGCAGGGCAACCGGGGCTACAAGGGAGACTAGGACCAGTCTGGTTACGGGGGTTTCCCGTGGAAGAAGGGGCACGGCATCGCCGTGCCCCTTCTTCTGTCAGTTCGGCCCAAGGCCGGCCCGTGCCCTCCCCGTCTCCCGGTGCGAAAGTGGCCCGATCGGTCCGATTAGTGGACCGATCGGGTCTTAATCTTAACTGGATCGGATGAAATGATACCCACACAGGCTGTCTTTGATGCTTTCTTTGTGCCTTCGGTGACGGGGCTGCGGTAGCGGCGCCATCGGACCGGGCGGGGAAGTCCACGGCGAGAAAACAGGGAGACCGAAATGACGAAGATACTGGTCGCCGACGACGAACCCATGATCCGGCAATTGCTGAAAGAGATGCTGGAAACCGAAGGTTACGACGTTTGCGAGGCGGTGAACGGGAAAGACACCTGCGAGGCCGTGACCAGGGATTCTCCGGACCTGGTTATATTGGACGTCATGATGCCGTTGATGGACGGCTTTCAAGTGTTGAAGGTCCTGCGGGAGGACCCCGCCACCGTCGATCTGCCCGTCGTGATGCTCACCTCCACGCCGGCCGCCGTTGGCGAGCAAGCCGCGAAGGAGTACGGAGCCGCCCACTATATCTCCAAGCCCTGGCAGCCGGATACGGTGCAAGCCGCCGTGAGGATGGCGCTCCGCGGGGCCGCGGACCAGAAACCGGGCGGGCCGCCGAAGATACTCGTCGCCGACGATGAGCCCATGATCCGGGAATTGCTGAAAGAGATGCTGGAAGCCGATGGCTACGATGTCATCGAGGCGGCCAACGGGAAAGCCGTGTGTGAAGCCATCTCCGAGGCTCTGCCTGACCTGGTCCTGTTGGACGTGCAGATGCCGGTGATGAGTGGCTTTGAAGTGCTGAAAGTCCTGCGTGACAACCCCGGCACCGCCAACCTGCCCATCGTGATGTTGACGTCCACTGCGGCCGTCGTCGGCGAGCAAGCCGCGTTGGGCTACGGGGTCTCCAGCTACATCTCCAAGCCCTGGCCGGCGAACATGGTCCAGGCCGCCGTGCGGATCGCGCTCCGCGATGCCAACGTGCCGATCCCTGTGCCGCCGGCGGACGAACAGCCCGATGAAGATGAGCCTACGTGGTAGGTGGCCGGTCCGGCGTCCGGGTGGGGATGGCGGCGCCATCCCGGTCCACGCGCGTCATCCGGCAGCGGCGTCG
>JACZXN010000332.1 GCA_022571575.1 Chloroflexota bacterium
CTTTGGTGGGAATGAGGTCCTGGGACTGCATGTAGGCCACGTTGTAGGCCATCAAGCGGGCCACTTCACACTCGATGTACCGGTCCGCCATCAGGTTGCGCACCCAGGGAATCTCCATGAGGGGCTGTCCGTTGCGCTTGGTCTCCGTGGCGAACTCCCGGGTGTCGTCCAGCAGCCGGCGCGCGGAGGCGGTGTAATCGATGCCGGAACGCTCGAAGTCCAGCAGGGTCACCGCCACGTACCAGCCCCGGTCCTCTTCGCCGACCACGTTGGCCCTGGGCACCCGGACGTCGTCGAAAGTCACCTGGTTGAACTCGTGTCCGCCGGCCATGTTGATGATGGGGCGGACCGACACTCCGGGGCTCTTCATGTCCACCAGCACAAAGCTGATGCCCCGGTGCTTGGGGGCGTCGGGATCGGTGCGGGTGAGCAGCATGATCCAGTCGGCGCGGTGGGCCAGGGTGGTCCACACCTTGGCGCCATTGATCACCAGGTCGTCGCCGTCGCGCACCGCCCGGGTGCTGAGGGAGGCCAGGTCGGAGCCCGACTCCGGCTCGCTGTAGCCCTGACACCACTGGACCTCGCCCTTGGCCACGGGCATCAGATGGGTCTTCTTCTGCTCCTCGGTGCCGTGGATCATCAGGGTGGGCCCCAGCATGCGGACGCCGAAGATGTCCCGTCCGGGGGCCCGCATGTAGGCGAGTTCCTCGTTGAAGATGGCCGACTTCACCGGGGAAGCCTTCTGGCCGCCGTACTCCTCCGGCCAGTGCATGGTGAGCCAGCCCCGCTCCGCCATCTTCTGGCGGATGACCCGGTTCAGGTCCCAGTCGTCCTCTTCGGGGTAGCGGCCGGCGCCTTCCCAGGTATCGGGAAGCTCGGCCTTCATGAATGCCCGCAGTTCTCTCCGAAACTCTTCGTCCTCGGCAGTGAACTTGAACTCCACGGCGTATCTCCTATGGGCGACTCTCTCGGGGCTTGAATACTGAAGGGGAGGCTAGTTCCCCACCGCGACGCAGGTGACGGTGCGAACCACGCCGGGGACGGTGTGGATGTGACCGGTCACCAGGTCACCCACCACGGACATGTCCTCGCCCGACACCACCGCGATGATGTCGTAGGGTCCCGTGACCACGTCCACGGAGGCGATCCCGGTCAGACCGGTCAAGGTATTGGCCACGTCGCGCGTCTTCCCGACCGCGGTCTCGATCAACAGATATGCTTTTGTCACCATGGTTCCCGCCTCCAGTCTCGCAGGGTGTTGGAGGTCATTTTACGGCCCGGCTTCTCATGGTGTCAATTTGGCTTGATCGTTGGCCGCCGCTGCCCGGTCCCGGCCCGGTTCTTCAGCGGCAGCGGATATAATGGTCCCCTATGCCCCAAAGAATGGAATCGCTAAAGGCGGGTGCGTCCCGATTGGGGATCGCCTTGTCCGACGGCCAACTCGACCAATTCGAGACCTACTTCCACCAGTTGGCCGAATGGAACCAACGGGCCAACCTGACGGCCATCACCGGGTACGAAGAGGTCCAGGTCAAGCACTTCCTGGACTCGCTGACCGTGTACCTGGCGGCCGAAGAGATGCTGACGGGACCGTCACCGGTGCGGGTCATCGATATCGGCGCCGGGGCAGGGTTGCCGGGCCTGGCTCTGAAGTTGGCCTTTCCGGGGATACGGCTTTCCTTGGTGGAGTCGGTGGCCAAGAAGACTGCGTTCCTGGAGCACCTGACGGCCAAGCTCGGTTTACCAGAAGTCTCGGTCCACACCGGCCGCGCCGAGGACTTGGCCCGCGACGAAGACCTGAGGGACGCCTTTGACCTGGTGGTGGTGCGGGGCGTGGCCAAGCTGCCGCTGCTGTTGGAGTACTGCCTGCCCTTCTGCAAGACCGGCGGCAGGTTGGTCGCCTTGAAGCACGGGGGCGATGGCCGGGAACTGGACGCCGCGGCCAACGCCCTGGCGGAATTGGGTGGGCGTATAGAAAGAGTGGCCACGGTCCTGACCGAAGGGCTGACCGATGACCGGGTGGTAATCGCGGTGGAGAAGACCGGGCCGACCCCGGAGCGCTATCCCAGGAGGGTCGGGATTCCGGCAAAAAGGCCCCTTTAATCCACCTCGTCTAGAGCTTTGATTTCCCCTGTCTCGTCAATAGCGACCTGGTAACCCTCAATTTCAGTAGGGATCTGCTTGAGCAGGTCGCCAGTTTTCTCCACGACGAACACCTTGATACATGGCTCACCCGCGCACAATCCCATGGCGGTGCCCACGACGCCGGGCAGGGCCATCAGGCGGTTTGTTTGCTCCTGGAGCACCTGTTCGATGGTCTTGTTGGGCATGGGCGCCTCTCCCGGGCCCGCTACAGCCTTCGACTGGGCGCACCCCACTACCCCAACAACCAGCCGAAGAAGGCCAACGGTAGTCACCAATTCCGTTATCATCGACCCCATTGAACAACCGCTGCTTGGTGTCAACCAGAGGGGCCGGCAGATGCCGGCCCCTTCCAATAGTTGCCACCAGGCTACTACTTGCTCAAGTCGATGGTCGTTCCGTCGCTGTCACCGTCGGGGTCGTGGTTGGCTCCGAGGTCGTAGTTGAGTGTGTGGGTCACACTATCCACGGTGAAGGTGGCGTTGCCACTATTATTGGGGAATTTCCCGGAGTCGATGGTGCACGTGCCGGCATCGCCAGTAGTGCAGCTCAGCGGGCCAATTGTGTCGCCGTTTTGCGTGAATGTTCCCGTCACCGTGGCCCCGCTGACCGCCGCTTCGGCGGCGTCGTGTACCGTAATGGTTACCTGGGCGCTCCACGCACCCCTTTGGAGCTTAGTACTAACTCCGTCCAGGTCACCCACGTGCATCGTGGAGCCAGCAGCGACGGTGTTGTTGGCGACCGCCTCGCCGCTGAACGAGGCAGTCAGGTTCCCCGCAGCGTCCTGGATTCGAGGGTCGCTCGCTGGCGGGGTGTAGGCCAGCGTCGCCGTCTCGCCCTCCTCCAGCGCACTCGACAAGGTGAAGGTCACAACGGTGCCGGAGATCGAGACCGCGTCCGCAGTGCCGAAGACCGCCCCGCTGCTGCTCGTCACCACGAAGGCACTCCCCGGCGG
>JACZXN010000333.1 GCA_022571575.1 Chloroflexota bacterium
GAACACCATGTACCGGGAGGGAGGCACGCCCTACGGCCCCTCCAAAGCGGCCCATGAGGCCCTGATCGCCATGGCGTCCAGGGAGTTGGAGGGCACGGGAGTCACGGTCAATGTGCTGGTGCCGGGCGGCATGGCCAGCACCGACCTGATCCCCGATGACGCCGCCCACGAACGCAGCAACATGATCCAACCCGACGTGATGCAGAAGCCGGTGGTCTGGCTGGCCTCGGAGGCGTCGGACGGCATCAACGGCCAGCGCTTCATCGGCTACTACTGGGACGAAGACCTGCCCTTGGAAGAACGCCTGGAAAAGGCCGCCGCTCCCGCCGCCTGGCCCCAGTTGGGCGCCCAGGCCATACGGCTGAACCAATAGGGCCATTGGCCCGTTGTCGGCCCCAGGGCGGCCCCGGTATCCTGGTATCTTTTTAGGGGCGGCCAACGATTAGGCAGGCAGGTATGAACATCGCTCGGCGGTTACCGGGGTTTTCTTCCGATCAAGGACCGGTCCACCTGGGCCTGTCGGACAACTGGCGTCAGATCGCCTTGCTGGTGGCCGCCAACATGTTCGTCGGCGGGATGATTGGGATGGAGCGCACCATCCTGCCCGGCCTGGCGGAACAGGAATTCGGCGTAACGTCCAAAACGGCCGTCGTCTCTTTCATCGCGACCTTTGGCCTGGCCAAGGCCGTGACCAATCTCTCGGTCGGCGGCCTTGCTCAAAGGTTCACCCGCCGCCGGATCCTCATCGCCGGCTGGATGATTGGCATCCCGGTCCCTCTGTTGTTGATCTGGGCCCCTGCCTGGGGATGGGTCATCGGCGCCAACCTGCTATTGGGCGCCAACCAGGGGCTTGCCTGGTCCATGACGGTCAACATGAAGATGGACTTGGCCGGCCCCCGTTGGCGGGGAGTGGTGCTGGGATTCAACGAATCGGCCGGTTATCTATCCCTCGCGGTGATGGCGTTCCTGACGGGAATAATCGCCAACTCTTACGGCCTCAGGCCTGAGCCCTTCTACCTGGGGATCGGAATAGCCGCCACCGGCCTGGCGTTCAGCGTCCTCTTTATCCGCGACACAGCAGCCCATCTTGCATTGGAAACGGCGGGGGCTTCATTAGAAACGGCGGGGACTCTGGGGGAAACGGCCGGGCTTTCGAGGCCGGCGGGCGTTCCGTCATCCTTCAAGACCAACTTTGCCGACGCCACCTGGCGCAAGCCCTACCTGTTCGGGATCACTCAGGCGGGGCTGGTGAAGAACCTGAACGACGGGGTGGCCTGGGGGATATTCCCGCTCTACTTCGCCAGCCAGGGCCTGGCCCTCGACCGCATCGCGGTACTGGTCGCGGTTTATCCCCTGGTCTGGGGAATTCTCCAACTGGCCACCGGCTGGGCCAGCGATCTCTTGGGACGAAAACCGCTGATAGTGACCGGGATGGTGCTGCAAGGCGCGGCGATCTCGTTGACGGCAAGCGTCGACTCTTACGGCGTATGGATCGGGTCCATGTCCTTGCTGGGTTTGGGCACGGCGCTGGTTTATCCCACCCTATTGGCGGCCGTGGGCGATGCTGTCCCCGCCACGGACCGGGCGTCAGTCCTGGGCATATTCCGCTTCTGGCGGGACAGCGGGTTCATCATCGGGGCCCTGTTGGCGGGCGCCGTAGCCGACTTATTCGGATTCAAGCCCGCCATACAATTGATCGCGGTCTTGACCGTTGGGTCCGGGGTGGTGGCCCTATTCACTGTGCGGGGCCGTCAGAACGGGCCAGAGTGATTCCATCCGCCGCTCCGGGGGAAGACTAGGATGGGGCGAGCGATCCGGGTAAGACCAGCCTCAGAGCACCAATATCCGCCCCTCGACCCGTCCCGGACCCACCTCCAGCAGCCCGATGGACGG
The DNA here is from genome assembly GCA_022571575.1 of Chloroflexota bacterium. The sequence continues at coordinate 1,894 of JACZXN010000333.1, forward strand.
CACCACTTTGAAACGCCGTTTGCCCGCCGCGCCGGGGTTGAAAAAGGTGAGCGGCCCCCGCTGCTCCGTCTCTCGTACTTCATAAAAGGCCATGTGGCTGTGCCCGAACACGACCGCGTCGGCTCCCGCTTCCAGGTAGGTTGAAAGTCCCGCGTCGTCACCATCCTTGGGCACCTTCACGATGTGGGTGAGATAGATGCGGCAGCCGCCGATATCGATGGTCTCGATCTCGGGGAACTGGGACTCCGGCCCCTCCCGGTCGTTGTTGCCGCGCACCGCCGTCACCGGCGCGATCTCCGATAGCTGCTCGATGATCCGGCCCGTGCCGATGTCCCCCGCGTGGAGGATGTGCTCCACCCCGTGAAGGAGCGGCGGCACACGCGGGTCATAGAAGCCGTGAGTGTCGGACACCACGCCGATCAGCAACGTTGGACCCCCAGTTTCATTCGCATTTTCCAAGATTACGGATGGCGAAGACACTGTGTCAACCGAGTACCCGTGGGGTATCCCGATTCCATCGGGACCGTGCCCCCACGGCCATCCCCACGCAACACAACAATTGGCGGCCGGGTGGGTTATATTAACGCCATGCCCGAAGCGCCAGACTTGGAAGTGGTCAAAGACTATCTGAACGCGGAACTGAAGGACGCTCGCGTGGAGTCCTGCAAGGTCCTGCGTCCCACGGTGGTGCGGTCTCTGGCGGCGGAGGTAACCAGATATCTGCCCGGCCGGTCGTTCCTGGACGCCCAGCGGCGCGGCAAGTTCCTTACGCTGCGGTTCTCCGGCGGGCGCAGTCTGGTGATCAACCCCATGCTGACCGGGGCGTTGCAGCACTGCCCGGAGAGCGAACGGGTGCAGAAGAAGACCTGCGTGGTATTGGGAGTGGGCGGCGGGATGGAACTGCGCTACCTGGACGACCGGCAGATGGGCAAGGTCTACTACATTAGAAACGGGGAGGCCGGGAGAAACGGGGAGGCCGGGAGAAACGGGGAAGACGGCGGGGAGGCCCAAGACGACCAGATCCCCCAGTACACCAGCCTGGGCCCGGACGTGCTCTCCGGGATCACCTTTGAAGAGTTCCAGGCCCGGTTGAAGAAGTTCAACGGCGAGATCAAAGGCGTCCTGACCCGAGGGGCCTT
>JACZXN010000013.1 GCA_022571575.1 Chloroflexota bacterium
ACTCCTCCTTTGAAAACCGGGTGGCAGCCCGCACCAGGGAGCTTCAGGAGGCCCTGGACGAACTGGAGTCATTCTCCTACTCCGTGTCCCACGACCTGCGGGGGCCGCTGCGCAGCATCAACGGATTTAGCCTGGCTGTTTTGGAAAAATCTGGCGATAAGTTGGACGACGAAGGCCGTTCTTATCTGGAACGAGTCAGAAACGCAACAGAACGGATGGGAGGACTGATCGACGACCTCTTGGGGCTCTCGCGGGTGGGGCGCGCCGAGGTAATTTCAGAGCCCTTGGACCTGGGAAAGATGGTCCAAGAGCAAGCCGAAGAGCTCAAGGCGGCGGACTCGAAACGCGAAGTTGAATTTATTATTCCGGATGACGTGACCGCTTTCGGCGATGAACGGTTGATCGGGATTGTGATGGACAACTTGGTCCGTAACGCCTGGAAATTCAGCTCAAAACACTCCAGGGCTCGCATAGAGATCGGTAAACAGGAGCAGAACGGCGAGACCGTTTACTTCGTAAAAGACGACGGAGCCGGGTTCGATATGGCGTATGCGGACAAGCTGTTCTTGCCCTTCCAACGCCTGCACCCCACGGGGGAGTTTGAAGGGACCGGCATCGGGCTGGCAACGGTCAAGAGAATCATCCAACGTCACGGCGGCAAAATTTGGGCGGAAGGCGCGGTGGAGAAGGGCGCTACTGTTTACTTCACCCTGGGCAATCAGGCGGACCGGAAGCATGAGTGATATGCCTAAAATAATGCTGGTAGAAGACAATCGGGACGACGAAGACCTGGCCCGCCTCGCCATTGAGTTCTCGGGCGTGCCCTGCGAGATTCAGGTGGCCCGCGACGGGGCTGAGGCGTTGGATATGCTCTTTGGCTCACCAGACAGCCGGACCGGGGGACCGGATGCGCCGCCGCGCTTGGTGCTCTTGGACCTGAAAATGCCCAAGGTTTCTGGCCTGGAAGTCCTCCAGCGGATCCGAAACGACCCGCGGACCCGTCATGTGCCGGTGGTGGTCTTGACCTCATCATCGGAACGCAAGGACTTGGCCGACGCCTACAAATTTGGCGCTTCCGGTTACGTTAGAAAGCCCATTGACCTGGAAGAATTCAACCGTGCAATGAGCAATATCTGCGCTTTTTGGCTCCAGTGGAATGAACCGCCACCCGACCCGATGGAGGTTTAACCATGGCGAATGTTTTGAGGATAATCATGGTAGAGGATTCCGAAGACGATGCCTATTTCGTCCAAGAAGAGATCGAAAAGGCCGGCTACGAGCTCACGGTGACCCGGGTGGATACGGCGGATGCACTGCAAACCGCTCTGATGCAGCAGGATTGGGACCTGGTTCTGTCAGACCATTCGATGCCGGGATTCAGCGCACCTGCGGCGTTAAGGGTCCTTCACGAGAGCGGCCTGGATATCCCATTCATCATCGTCTCCGGGGAGATCGGTGAGGAAATGGCCGTCTCCTTGATGCGGGCCGGCGCCCACGATTTTGTCATGAAAGACCGGCTTGGCCGGCTGGTCCCGGCCATAGAGCGTGAGTTGGGGGAAGCGTACACCCGTCAGCAGTACCGGCGCGCCACAGAGGAACAGCGGCAATTATCACGCCGGATCGAAGAGGAGCACGCCCAACTGGAGCAGAAGATCATCGAGTTGGGGGCCCTCAACCGGTTGTTTCAACAGCATATGACCGAGAGGGACCAAGCGGAAACGGAGCAGCAAGTTTTTCTAAAACAACTTGGGACCTTGATTCTTGAATCGGTGGAGGACCGGCATCGAGACGGCCAACTCCCCAGTCTTTGCCATCTTTATAAGAGAGCCCGGTGAACCCAGTAAGTCGTGGATGGAGGGGATATCCCAACCCGAGACCGATACAGCTCCAGGTCATTCGTATTTGATGAACTGGTACCCAACGCCGGCCTCGGTCTTGATGAACTTGGGCGACGCCGGGTCGTCCCCCAGTTTTTGGCGCAGCCGGCTTATAAACACCCGGACGTATTCCCTTTCATCGTGGTACTCCGGTCCCCACACTGTGTGCAGCAACGTCCGGTGGGTCATGACCTCGCCACAATGAGAAGACAGCTCCTTCAACAGGCTGAACTCGGTGGCTGTCAGCTCAATCTTTTTCCCGGCCACGGTGACCTGGTGCGACCGGTAGTTGATCTTAAGTTCCCCGCTGGAAAATTCCGGGCTCTCTTGGCCCAGGCTGGGTAACCGGGACCGCCTCAGCACGGCCAGCATCCGTGCGTGCAACTCCGCCAACGAAAAGGGCTTCACGACGTAATCATCGGCGCCTATCTGAAGCATCTGAACCTTGGCGGCTTCATCTCCGATGGCGGTCAGCATGATAATTGGGATTTGGGAGTCTTCCCTTATTTTCCGGCAAACCGCGAAGCCATCCATTCCGGGCATGATGACGTCTAAAAGCACCAGGTCAAATGAGTGGTCTGCCAGCATGGAAAGTGCTTCATTGCCATCAAACACCCGCGAAGGCTCAAGGCCCTGCTGGGACAAATAATCGCTGACCTGTTCCGACAGATCCAGGTCGTCGTCGACTATCAGCACCCGCTCGCCGCTCATGTTGTCTCCCTGCCCGAATCTCTATTTCCAGTTTAGCACTGGAGATTTGCTGGGAGGTCCCGCCGTTGATCGCCATTTGCTTCGGCTTGGCCCAGCAATTCTACGCCCTTTTCGGTTAACCGGTGCCCTCGCATGTTTCCCCTCGATTTCGATCCGCTGATCCCTCTCCCGATGGGGACCTCCATCTTTAAGACCAAGGTGGGCCAGGTCGAATTCCTTGCCGGTGGGCGGTCCGCCGGGGGGGATGACTGGGGTTCCCATGGAAATAGTACTTGCGGACCATCTGCGCATCCAGCGGGGCTGGTTTCGCCGATGCGGCCGCCCGCGAAGCAGAATAGCTCAGAGAGAGCGTCAACCAAGTGCCGGAGGCCGACGGCAGGGGATGGTCCTAGAGCTAAAGTAGGGCGACGTGCTTCGGATGAAGAAACCCCGCCCCCGTGGCGGGCCGCTTTGGACCGTCACCAGACCCGGCGCGTGCTACCGGCCAAGGCCGCAGTTAACGGGGCGTCTGAAGCAGGTCCTGCCCCCAGATAGCCTGCCGCCGGACAACCTTGGGCATAACGGGGCCTAGGGGGCTAGCCGTCCGTAACGCCGCCCTCCGCGAGCCCGGCCGCCCCACTGTTTTCTTCTTCCCACGACCAGAGCTCGGCGTGAAAGCCCCGGATCTGATCGGACATCATCTCGACGAAGTTCCGGACTGCCTGTCCGGCGAACTTGCCCTTCAGGGTGCAGACGCCCATGACAGAAGTTGGGAAGAGGTGGTCCAGGCGGACAACTCCCAGCCGTTGGTGGTCCTCGGAGTGCAGGGTAAAGTCGCTTCCGATCGCGATCCCCATGCCGATCTCAACGTACCGTTTCATGGACTCGGTGTCGTCTAGGGCCAGCACCACGTCGAAGGTCAGACCCCGGCTCTTGAAGGCCTGCTCCACCCGTTGGCGCAACTGGCTATCCGGAGCCGTCAGGATCAGCGGCCAGGAGGCGAGGTCCTCAAGTTTGATGGGTTGACCGTGTAACAGCTCGTGTCCCGGAGGGGTCAACAATACGGTGTTGTACTTGAATAGCTCCTTGAATTCCAGCGTCGCATCATCGGCCGGGGGCGAGGAACAGAACGCCAGGTCGATCTCGCCGGAACGCACCAGTTGGATCAGGGGATTATAGGACCGGGCCAGCAGCCGGATGCGGACGTCCGGGTACTCTTCCCGGAACTTCTGTATGCCTTTGGGCAGGTGATGGGTCACCAGGTCGGAGTAGGCGCCGACAACGAAGGATCCTCTGCGTTCGGAGTAGTCCATCTGGGTCTTCAGCGCGTCGATGGAGGTAACCACCGGGGTCACCAACTCCAGCAGAGTCAGGCCCTCGGAGGTTAATTGAATCGGACGTTTGATGCGGTCAAAAAGGGTGATGCCGAACTCATTTTCCAACTTCCGAAGGTGGGTCGTTACGGTGGGCTGACCCAACTCCAGGGTCCTTGCCGCCTTGGAAACGCTGCGCACCCTAGCGACATGGTAAAAGCTGATGAGTTCCCTTAATTCCATTCAACCAACCCCCTTCGAACCCCACTAATCAACCAATATAATATATCATATACTATCCCTTGACAAAATAATTGGGCGATTTGAAAATGACATTGCCGATGGTTATTTCCCGTTTTACATCCCAGCATTTCATCGTGGCCGGATTCGGGGACAAGATTCCAGAATTTCCCATCACGAGAATGGTATGCCCTATATAATCACCGAACCCTGTTCCGGGGTGAAAGACGCCTCCTGCTTGGAGGTCTGCCCCGTTGATTGCATCACCACCACCGATGAGGCGGAGATGTACTACATCGACCCGGTCACCTGCATCGACTGCTCCTACTGCGAATCGGTATGCCCGGTAACCGCAATCTTCGACGAATTCACCGTGCCATCCGAGTGGCGTCACTACATCGCCAAGAACCGGGACTTCTACAAATAAGCCCGCTCTATTGGACCGGCGCCTCCCCTTCTTCCCCCCGGCCGGACACCCTCATATAGTCAGGAACCTCCTCTGGACGTATACTAGCGGCCACCAAACGGCCGTCAGACGCCCAAGTCTGGGACCCGCGTCCAGGCCGACGGCGGAGGTGATAGAGCCATGACCCTTTTCCTCAAGGACGAAGATGTGGCCCAGTGCGTGACCATGGACGCCATGCTGGAGGCCATAGAATCCATGCAGCGCCAGTACGGCGAAGGCCAAGCCCACAACATGACCCGCCGCAAGATCATTGCCGAAGGCGGCATGCTGTCGGTGATGGGCGGCGGGCTGTTTCACCAGGGGCTGTTGGGGGTCAAGACCTACACGGTGGTCAAGGGGTCGTATTCATTCCAGGTCAGCCTTTACGACGCAGACACCGGGGAACTTCTCTGTTACACCCAGGCCAACCGGCTGGGGCAGTTGCGCACCGGGGCGACCACCGGCGTGGCGGTGAAGCACCTGGCCAACCCCGGAGAGGTCACGGTGGGAATCATCGGCACCGGGGGCCAGGCCCCCACCCAACTGGAAGCGGTGTCCAAGGTCCGGGACATCAAGGAGATCAAGGCCTTCAGCCGCGATCAGGAGCGCCGGGAGGAGTTCGCCCACAGGATGACCGACGCCATGGGCGTTGCGGTCTCGGCCGCCGCCAGCAACGAAGAGGCGGTGCGCGGCTGCGACATCGTTCTTTGCATGGCCGCCACCATGGAGCCGGTGGTCCAAGGGGCCTGGCTCAAGGACGGCAGCACCGTCATCGGGGCCGGACCCACCACCTGGCGCGCCCGGGAGGTCGATGAGGCCACCATCGCCCGCGCCGGAAAGTTGATCGTCGATTCGACGGAGCAGGCCACACTGGAGGCCGGAGACCTCTGCAGCGCGGTGGACAAGGGGATCATCCAGTGGAGCAAGGTGCACGAACTGAGACACGTCGTATCAGGGGCGATCACCGGACGGGACAGCAAAGACCAGGTGGTCTACGCCAAGATCATGGGGACCGGAGTGGCCGACGTCGCCGCCGCCAAGCTGGCCTACGATTCGGCCAAAGCCAAGGGCCTGGGCACGGAGATGGACTGGTAACCGGCCCGGCCGCAATATTTTGACCTATCGATGCCACATGTCCATTCAAGTTATGCATGAGGACCACAATTCGCATCAACGACCAATTGCTCCGGGACGCCAAAGCCCATGCGGCCCGCATGGGCTGTAGCCTAACGTCACTCATTGAAGACGGTCTACGACAGACGCTGGCACGCCAGACGGCCAACCCTGATCAAGATTGAGTTAAGTTGACCACGGTTTCAGGCCGTGGACTTAGACCCGGCGTGGACCTAGATAACTCCGCGAAGCTACTAGATATCCTCGAGCGGGCAGATGGACCTGATTGACGCCAACGTCTTAGTCTAAGCTCATCGGCAAGAATCGCCCGACCACAATGCCCATCGGCAATGGCTGGAAGACTTGATTAACAGCGACTAGGCATATGGCGTTTCAGACCACGTATTGGCGGGATTTCTGAGGGTTGTCACTCACCCATCCGTCTTCGACCCACCCAGTAGCCTTGGAAAAGCGCTCGACTTCACGGTTGAACTAAGAGACCGCCCCAACGCGGTGATGATTCAGCCAGGACCGCGCCATTGGGAGATATTCACCCGGTTGTGCCGAGAGTCCGGCGCCGGGGGCAATCTGATTTCAGACGCATTTCTTGCGGCGTTGGCCATAGAGTCCGGCAGCGAATGGGTGACGACCGATCAGGGATTCAGCCGGTTCAGTGGACTCAGATGGCGTCACCCGCTTCGGGATTAGCGGCCAAAGCCCAAGGCCCGGAGATGGACTGCTGGGACTTAGCGGGCTTCCAGGTATTCGGCCATGGTCGCGATGTCGTAGGCCGCCGGCTCCGCGGACAGGCTCTCAGCCGCCGCCCTGGCGGTGTCCAAAGAGGTGAAGCAGGGTATGTGTTTCTCCACCGCCGCCCTCCGGATGTAGAACCCGTCGCGCATGACCTGCGGCGACCCGGATATGGTGTTGACCACCGCGCTCACGCTGCCGTCTTCGATCACGTCCACCACGTTGGGATGGCCTTCACTTAGCTTCTTGGTGGTCATGTTCACCGGCAGGCCCATGGCGGAGATCATCGCCGCCGTTCCCTCGGTGGCGTACAGGAGACAGCCGGCCTTATGCAGGTCCCGCACCAGGGGCGCGGCCTCCGCCTTGTGCTGGTCGGCGATGCTGAGCAGTACGCCGGTCCCAGGTTTCAGGTTCAGGTTGGCCGCCAGAAGGGCTTTGGTCAGGGCCCGGGGGAAATCCCGGTCCACCCCCATCACCTCGCCGGTGGATTTCATCTCGGGGCCCAGGTGCCAGTCGACTCCCACCAGCTTGGCCATGGAGAACACCGGAGCTTTGACGCCCACCAATTTCCCGACCGGCCACAGGCCTCCCTGGTAACCCTGTTCCTTCAGCGTGTCTCCCAGCATCACCCGGGTCGCCAGCTTCGCCACCGGAACCCCGGTCAGCTTGGATATGAACGGGATGGTCCGGCTGCCCCGGGGGTTGACCTCGATTATGTAAACCGTGGTGGGTTCCCGGTCGTCTTGAGGAGTCATCGGGCTGCGGTAGGCCGGACCCCCATGGATGACGAACTGGACGTTCATCAGGCCCCTCACCCCCAGGGCCAGGCCGATACGGGTGGTGTAGTCGACGATGGTGTCCACTTCCCGGGCGCTGAGATTCAGGGCGGGGTAGATCGCCATGGAATCGCCACTGTGGACGCCGGCCCGCTCCACATGCTCCATGATGCCGGGGATCAGCACCTGTTCCCCGTCGCAGACCGCGTCGACCTCGCACTCCTTCCCCTCCATGTACCGGTCGATCAGCACCGGTTTGTCGGGGGACATCTCCGCGGCCGCCGTGAGGTAGTGGATCAGTTCGGTGGCGTTCTGTACGATCTCCATGGCGCGCCCGCCCAGAACGTAGCTGGGCCGGACCACGGCGGGATAACCGATGTTCTGGGCCACCTTCAAGGCCTCTTCCACCGAGGTCACCGCGGCGCCCGGCGGCTGAGGTATACCCAACCGGGAGAGGAAGTCCTCGAACTTTTGCCGGTCGGAGGCCATGTCGATGGCCTCGGCGCTGGAGCCCAGGATGGGCAGGCCGGCCATGGCCAGCGACTGGGAAAGGTCGATGGCGGTTTGGCCGCCGAACTGGACCACCGAAGGGGGCGGCACGTTGTCCACCTCTTCGTTCTCCAGGATGTCCCGCACCGATTCCTCGTCCAGCGGCTCGAAATAGAGCCGGTCGCTGGCGTCGAAGTCGGTGGACACGGTTTCCGGGTTTGAGTTGATCATGATGCTGCGGACCCCGGCCTCGGAGAGCGCCGAGGAGGCATGGACGCAGCAATAGTCGAATTCGATGCCCTGGCCGATGCGGATGGGGCCGCTGCCGATCACCACCGCCTTCTTCCCTTCCAGAGGCAGGGCCTCGTTCTCCTGGTCGTAGGTGCTGTAATAATAGGGGGTGACGGCCTCAAATTCGGCGGCGCAGGTGTCCACCGTCTTGTAGACCGGTCTCAGGCCCCACTGGTGACGTTGGTTGCGCACCTGTTCCGGCAGCATGTCGGCCAGGGTGCCCACCTGAGCGTCGGAAAAGCCCATCCGCTTGGCCGACCGGAGCAGTCTGGGAGTGAGCTGTTCGCCCAGCAACCGGCGCTCCATCTTCACGATGCGCTCCAGGGCGTTGATGAACCAAGGCTCGATGTAGGTGCGGTCCACCAAAGCGTCCACCGATGCCCCCTGCCGCAGCGCCGACATCAAGGCCCACAGGCGCTGGTCATTGGGGCCCAGGGGCAGCCGGTCCAAGGACAATTCCCCGTCGGAGCGCCAGTCCGGGTCCTCCCAGAGCAGGGTGCGTCCGCCCAACTCGAGGGAGCGCGCGCCCTTCTGCATGGCAGCCTCGAAGGACCGCTCGATGACCATTATCTCCCCGGTGGACTTCATCTGAGTGGTGGTGCGGCGGTCGCCATGGGGGAACTTGTCGAAGGGCCAGCGCGGCATCTTGACCACGCAGTAGTCCATGGTAGGTTCGAAGGCGGCCTTGGTCAGTTTGGTGACCGCGTTATCGATCTCGTCCAGTTTCTTGCCCACCGCGATCTTGGCGGCAACCCTGGCGATGGGATATCCGGTGGCCTTGCTGGCCAGGGCCGAACTGCGGCTGACCCTGGGATTGACCTCGATAACGTAGTAGGGCGAGTCGGGTTTCCAGTCCTCCCCAAGGGCCTTGGAGACCCTGGGATGGGGCTGTAGGGCGAACTGGACGTTGCACCCGCCCTCGATGCCCAGCCCCCTGATGATCTTGAGACTGGCCGAGCGCAGCATCTGGTATTCCCGGTCGCTCAGGGTCTGGCTGGGGGCCACGACGATGCTGTCGCCGGTGTGGACGCCCATGGGGTCCAGATTCTCCATGTTGCAGATGGTGATGCAGTTGTCGGCGCTGTCCCGCATCACCTCGTACTCGATCTCCTTCCAGCCGACCAAAGACCGTTCCAGCAGCACCTGGGAGATGGGGCTGGCCGCCAGACCGGAGCGGGCGAAGGCCTCGAACTCTTCTTCGGTGTTGGCGATGCCGCCGCCGCTGCCGCCCAGGGTGTAGGCGGGCCGCACCACCAGAGGAAGGCCCATCCGCTTGGCGGCGGCCCTGGCCTCGTCCATGGTGGTCACGCTGATGTTGTCCGGCTCGGGCTCGCCGATCTCGTGGAGAAAACTGCGGAAGAAATCGCGGTCCTCGGAGCGCCGGATGGTCTCCAAGGGTGTGCCCAAGAGGCCGACGCCGTAGCGTTCCAAGACCCCGGCATCGGCCAGGTCCACGGCCAGGTTCAGGCCGGTCTGGCCGCCCAGGGTGGCCAAAATGCCATCGGGCCGCTCCCGTTGGATGATCCTTTCCAGGACCTCCACGGTGAGCGGCTCGATGTAAACGCGGTCCGCGATGCCCTGGTCAGTCATGATCGTGGCCGGATTGGAATTGACCAGGACGGTGGTAACACCCTCCTCCCGGAGGGACTTGCAAGCCTGGGTGCCGGCGTAATCGAACTCGGCTGCTTGACCAATGACAATGGGGCCGGAACCGATCACGAGCACCTTTTTTGGCTTGACGGGAATACCAGCCTCCCTTTCCGCAGTGCTCTGCGGCCACGGCCCCATGAGAGAGCCTGAGATATGCGCCTACCGATGTTATACCGGGCTGCGCATTTTGGCTATACGGCCGCGCGGCCGGTTGGTAGACCTGCCAGGCTACACCATTGGGAGCACGCCTGGCAGGTCTATCAACTGCCGCGCGTGCAATGAGTTCAACAATTGAGAGACGAATGAGCCGAAGAGTTTGCCGTCCCAATCGGCGGCGTCCTCTCCATGGACCGCTTGCTCGGCCCGGGGGGGAACCCTGAGGTGCACCATCCCGGTGCCGACGGGTTCGATCTCAAGACGTCCCAGGGGAAACAGGGGCTGTCCCTCCATGTTGGGGTCCATGGCGTTTATCACCAGGTCCCAACGCTGTCCCAGCGTCCCTTTGCCTGCTCTAACTTTGTAAACGTACTCACCACATGAAAAACGGGCCGATTCCTCTTCTAGCAAAGAGGCAATCCCCGCGAAGTCCACCGCCACCTCCACATCCACACCCCCCTCCAGCAGAAACATGGCGAATGAAGACATTAATAATCCTCCAATAAATTACGCGCCTGTTGGGGTCGGAATCTGAAGTTTGGGCTTGTTAAAGTCGCCCTATCGTTTCGTCGCTATGGCCTCAGTGGCAACCTCCTTGGATAATGGGCAAGATAATTGGCGCCGTTGCGCCCCGGTTTTATCGGTTGGCTTCGGAACCGGGCCGGCCAGACGTCAGCCCTGAAAATCTTCAACCATTCCGATGAATTGGTCGAAGAGATACCCGTTGTCCCCGGGTCCGGGTGCAGCCTCCGCGTGATATTGTATGGTAAATAGAGGCATGTCCCTATGGCGAAGTCCTTCCACAGTTTGGTCATTTAGGTTGATATGCGATACCTCCAAGCCTGGAGGCAAATTCTCGGGACTGACAGCGTAACCATGGTTCTGAGCGGTTATGTAAACGCGGCCGTCGGCCAGGTCTTTAACGGGATGGTTCCCGCCCCGGTGGCCGAATTTTAGTTTGAAGGTGTCGGCGCCCAGGGCCCGGGCGACTATCTGGTGTCCCAGACAGATCCCCATGACCGGCACGCGGCCCAATATCCCGCGGGTGTTGTCGACCAGGTAGTCCAACAGTTTGGGGTCGCCGGGTCCGGGGGACAGCAAGATCCCCGAAGGCTTCATGGCCAGCAGTTCATCGGCCGTTGTGACTGCCGGCACCACGGTCACCCGGCAATCCCGGCGGCGCAATTGCCGCAGGATGTTGTACTTGAGGCCGCAGTCGGTGACCAGAATATGGTGCTTGGCGTCGCGCTGGTCTTCATCCGCGGAGTTCCAATCATATTCCTCGCTGGTGCTGACCGTGGCAACGTAGTCCCGGTCTCCGTAGGGCGGGGTATCCTGCAACCGCTTCAGCGCCGCGTCCGGCGCTCCGGTGGTGATCATGCCCATCATCACGCCCTGGGAACGCAGCCGCCGGGTCACCGCCCTGGTGTCGATCTCGCTGATGCCGGGGACCCCCTGGTCGGCCAGGAACTCGTGCAGCGTGCGCACGCTGAGCCCGTGGCTCGGCAGCTCGCAATGCTCCCGCACGATCAGTCCACCCACCTGGATACGTGCCGACTCGAAATCCTCGTCGTTGATGCCGTAGTTCCCCACCAGGGGATAGGTGAGGGTCACGATCTGTCCGGCGTAGGACGGGTCGGTCAGGACCTCTTGATAGCCGGTCATGCTGGTGTTGAACACCACCTCGCCAAGGCCGTCCGCCTCGGCTCCAAAGCCTACTCCCTCGTGGACAGATCCGTCTTCCAGTACCAGATATGCTGGCTCGTGCAATCTAGCGCACCCGCCCGTAGTAAGATTTTTCGTTAAGATTCTGCTCCAAAGAGCCAACCAGGGACTGTTTCGCCGCCCGCTCCGGCGGGCTGAGGTCTGAAACGGGTCCTTTTATCCGCGGCCGGTTAAGTTCCGGCACGGGATTCTTCAAACTTGAGGCCCGGCCCCTGGTAGACCAGGCTGCCCGAGGCGAATGTGGCCACCACGCGGCCTTTCAGCACCGTGCCTTCCAGGGGCGTGTTTCTGCCCTTGGACTCGAACTCGGAGGTGTCCACCGTCCATTCCTGTTCCGGGTCGAACAAGACGATGTCGGCAGGGGTTCCCGCCTGCATCGAGGCCAGGTCCGCGTAGCTCTCGCCCAAGACTTTGGCCGGGCCGGTGGTCAAACGGTCGATCAGGGCCCCCATGCTCATCTTCCTGCGGTGGACCAACTGAAGCAGCGAACCCAATGCCGTCTCCAGCACGCTGATGCCAAAGGCCGCGTCCTGGTAGGTCACCTGTTTACTGGTCAGGTCGTGGGGCGCGTGGTCGGTGGCGATGCAGTCGATCACCCCTTCCGCCAGGGCTTCGACCAATGCGTCCACGTCCCCTTGGGAGCGCAGCGGCGGATAGACCTTGGTGCTGGTGTCGTAGGCCCGGCCTCCGGCCGCGCCCATGGATTCGCCCTGGGAGCCCAGCACCCAATTGTCGGTGATGGTCAGATGATGGGGGCAGACTTCGGCGGTTACGGAAAGACCCCGCTCCTTGGCCGCGCGGACCAGGGGCACGCTACCCGCGGTGCTGACGTGGGCCACGTGAAGCCGCCCGCCGGTGGCCTCGGCCAGGGCTATGTCCCTGGCGATCATTGCCTCCTCGGCGGCGGCGGGAATACCGTCCAACCCCAGATGCGTCGCCACCGGGCCTTCGGCCATCACTCCGTTGCAGGACAACGAGAGGTCCTGGCAGTGGTTGCTGATGGGCAGCCCCAGGTCCGAGCTGTAGATCAGGGCCAGGCGCATCAGGTTGGCGTCGTATACCGGGTCTCCGTCGTCGCTGAAGGCCACCACGCCGGCGGTGGCAAGCTCTTCCATCTCCGCAAGTTCCAATCCTTTACGGCCCTTGGTCACGCAGCCGATGGGCAGGATACGCACCAGCGAGTCGTGGCGGGCCCGCTGCTTGATGAATTCGACCACCGCGCTGTTGTCGATGGGCGGGTCGGTGTTGGGCATGCAGCAGAGGGTGGTGAAGCCGCCCTTGGCTGCGGCCCTGGAACCGGCGGCGATGGTCTCTTTGTACTCAAAGCCCGGCTCCCGGAGGTGGCAGTGCAGATCGATGAAGCCTGGACTGGCCACCAGGCCAGACCCGTCGATGATCCGGCAGCCGTCGGGTCTGCGGTCCACCCCGATCCTTCCGGTGGCCAGAATCTCACCGCCGCCGATCAGCACGTCGCCCACCCGGTCCAACCGGCGGCTGGGGTCGATTATCCTGGCGTGGCGAATGATGTAATACTCCGTTTCCACACATCTCTCCCGCGTTCTTGATGTTCCGTTATTGTCTTTTCGGGGGGCCCAGGCCCCACGGGTTATGGACTGCCGCCGGGTCCGGTGGTCAACTGGAGGAGCAGGGCCATGCGCACGGCCACGCCGTTGGTTACCTGGTCTTCGATCACCGAGCTTCCCCCGTGGGCGATGCTGGTGCTGATCTCGATGCCCTCGTTCATGGGACCTGGGTGCATCACCAAGGCGCCGGGCTTGGCCCTGGCCAGCCGGTCGTCGGTGACCTGCCAGCGGCGGATGTACTCCCGCAGACTGGGCAGGAATCCGGCGTTTTGCCGCTCCTTCTGCAGGCGCAGGGCCATGACCACGTCGGCCCCTTCGATGGCCCGGTCCAGATCGGTGTCCACTTCGACCAGGGAAGCGAGCTGGGAGCGGGCGATGCTTTTACTGGAACGCAGCAGGTCGGGCGGCATCAGAGTGCCGGGGCCGGACAGGACGACCTTGGCCCCCATCTTGGCGAATCCCCAGATGTTGGAGCGGGCCACCCGGCTGTGGAGCACGTCCCCAACGATGACCACCTTCAGACCTTCGATGGAACGGGGATCGCCGGACCCAAGCTTGTCCTGCACCGTGTACAGGTCCAACAGGGCCTGGGTTGGATGGGCGTGGAGACCGTCTCCCGCGTTGATGATGCTGACCTTGTCCAGATGACGGGCCAGCAGATAGGGTGCGCCGGCGTGGGGGTGGCGTATCACGATCGTGTCCACTCCCATGGCCTGGATGGTCAGTCCGGTGTTGAGCAGCGATTCGCCCTTTTCGGCGCTGCTGCCCGACGACGCCATGTTGATCACGTCGGCGCTGAGCACCTTGCCCGCCTCTTCGAACGATATCCTGGTGCGGGTGCTGGCCTCGTAAAAAAGGGTGACCACCACCTTTCCGCGAAGGGCCGGCACCTTCTTGATATCCCGCCCCAGGACCTCTTTCATGCCGCGGGCGGATTCCAAGACGCCCATGATCT
>JACZXN010000334.1 GCA_022571575.1 Chloroflexota bacterium
AGGGCCTCGGGATTCAGGGGCTCGCCGGCGCAGGTCAGGAACCGCAACGACTTCAGGTTGTACTTCTGAGGGTATTCCTCGCCGTAACGCATCAGCATGCGGAGGAGGGTGGGCGCGGTGAAGATCACGTTCACGCCGTACCTCTCAATGGTCTCGTAGAAAACGCCGGGGTGGGGATAGTCGATGGCCCCCTCCCGGAAAACCGTGGTGGCGCCGGCCACCAGGGGCGCGTAGACGATATAGCTGTGGCCCACCACCCAGCCGATGTCGGAGGTGCACCAGAAAACGTCGTCGTCCTTGACGTCCCAGAAGGTCTTGAAGTGGTAGTAGGTGCCCACCATGTAGCCGCCGTGGACGTGGAGCACGCCCTTGGGCTTGCCGGTGGTGCCGCTGGTGTAGAGGATGTAGAGCGGGTCCTCGGAGTCCATCTCCTCGGCCGGGCAGTCGATGCCGCTCTCGGCCATCAGTTGGTCGAAGTCCACCTCTTTGGGCCCCAGCGTTTCCGGGGAGCCCTTCCGGCTCCAGACGATGACGTGTTCCACCAGGTCCAAACCATCGACTGATTGGTCGCAGATGCCCTTCAGGTCGACCTCGTTGCCCCGCCGGTAGCCAACGTCGGCGGTGATGACCACCTTGGCCTGGGCGTCTTCGATGCGGCCCCGCAGCGCGCCCACGCTGAAACCTGCGTAGACCACGCTGTGCACGGCCCCGATGCGGGCGCAGGCCAGCATGGCGATGGCGCCCTCGGGAGACAGGGGCATGTAGATCACCACCCGGTCGCCCTTCCCCACGCCCAGGGAGCGCAGTCCATTGGCGAACCGGTTGACCAACTGCGCCAGCCTCCCGTAGGTGAACACCCTTTCGGAGCCGTCCTCGCCCAGCCAGATGAAGGCCGCCTTGTTCTTGTTGCCGTTGGTCAGGTGCCGGTCCAGGGCGTTGTAGGTGATGTTGCACTTGGCGCCCAGGAACCACTTGAAGGTGGGGTAGTCCCACTGGAACACCTTGTCCCAAGGTTTGAACCAGGACAATTCCTTGGCCACGCCCTCCCAGAAGTCCTCTGGGGATTCGATGGAATGTCTGTAGGCCGCGTCGGGGTCCTGCAGGAAGGCCTGCCGCACCAGGGCGGGAGGCGGCAGGATCTGGCCGGTCTCCAGAAGCAGATGGTCGATCTGTCCTTGCTGAACCATTGTGAAGCTCCTTAGCTGCCGGCTATTGAAACTTGGGCATGACCTCTTTGGCGAACAATTCCATGGAGCGCATGACCTTCTCGTGGTCCAGGTCGCCGTAGGAAAAATGTGCCGTGAAATATTCGACGTGGTGCTGGTCGCGCAGGCCCTTGATGCGTTCCACCAGCCGGTCGGGAGTGCCGAAATAGGCGGTGGTCTTCAGCCTCGACTCGTGGCTGGGCGGGTCTTCAGGCCGGGTCTTGATCCAGTGGTCCAGGTCCGCGTAGATCTCGCTGCCCCCGGTGAGGGTGCGGCGGTAGCCGTTCAGGTCAGCCACCCAAGAGAGGGCGTCACGGGGGTCATTCTCGGCTGTTTTCTGGTCTTCAGCCACGTAGGTCACCCGGAAGAAGGGCATATCCTTCCACTGGGGTTCCACACCGGCCTCGGCGCACCTGGCGGCGTATAGGTCACGGAGACCGAGAACGTCTTCATCGGGGGTGTTGGCGCTGGTGAGCATGGGAAGGCCCCTGGCCACGGCATCGTCGATGGTGCCGGGTGTCCTTGAGACCGCCAGGTACATGGGCGGATGGGGCTTCTGGATCGGCGTGGGCGCGATGGTCAGGTCGTCGACCTGGTAATGCTCGCCGTGGTAGGTGAACCCGGGGGTGCTCCAGAGGCCCAAGATGATGTCCACGATCTCTCCGAACCGCTGGGTCCGGGTCTCGTAGTCCACCTTGAAGTTGGCATATTCGTAGACCACCTGGCCGCGGCCGATGCCGAAGTCCAACCGGCCGTCGCTCAGCAGGTCCATCATCGCCGTCTCTTCGGCCATGAACACCGGGTCATGGAAGTTGAGGACGCTCACCCCGGTGCCGATCCGTATCTTCTTGGTGCGGCCGGCCACGTAGGTGGCCAGCGGCAGGGCTGAGGGCACGATTCCGAACCGGGTGAAGTGGTGCTCAGCCAGCCAGACGCATTCGAATCCCAACTCCTCGGCGTATTGGATCTGTTCGACCATTTCGTGGAAGATCCGGCCCTGGTGGGAGGGGTCCCGCTGGGGCCAGGAGGGCAGCACAAAGATACCGAATTTCATGGATCGTAAAGGCTCCGGCGCGGCGGACGGCATGGTCCGCCGGTATCGATTGGGGGCCGCTCTATTCTACCCGCCGCATACTACCCCGGCAAGGCACGCCGGCCTCGCGGCCCGCGCCTCCTCCATTGACCGCCCACTTTCCATATCCTACAATTTGTGCTCCCAGACCGGTGGGCGCATCCACCGGCCAAAAAACCGGCCAGAAAACTGACGCCCGGAAGGGTCCAGGAGGAATCATGGCAACTGAGGGATACACGCGCCCCGAATTACTGGTGGACGCCGCCTGGCTCGACGCCCACAAAGGCGACGCCAACTTGGTGATCGTCGACTGCGAGGTTGACGCCGCCTACGCCCGGGGCCACATCCCCGGCGCGGTCCTGGTGCCCGACAACTTTGAGAAGGACCCCGACTCGGGCCGGGTGCACCTGATGAATCCGGACCAGTTCAAGGCCATGTGCGAGGGACTGGGCATCGGCGACGACACGCTGGTCATCACCTACGACCACTCCCGGAGCCTGACCGCCGCCCGGCTCTGGTGGGCCCTGAACACCTATGGGCACGCCAACGTCAAGGTGTTGAACGGCGGATGGCGGGCTTGGATCGCCAACGGAGGGGTCGTGGACTTCACGCGGACCGCCGCCAAACAGGTCACCTTCACGCCAAAATTTGACGACTCCAATCTGGTGAAGGTGGACGAGTTGAAGCAGGCCTGCGAGGTTGGCGGCTCCGTCATCTGGGACGTGCGCAGCGACGGCGAATGGGACGGCAGC
>JACZXN010000014.1 GCA_022571575.1 Chloroflexota bacterium
CCAAGGCCGACTTTAACTACGTGCCCTTCGAAACCGCGGTGTCTCTGGACCCGGCGTTGGACCGGACCCTGGAGGATATCCTCCGGAACGCCCCAGATCATCCGGAAGAGACCTAGAGCGCGCTCACCACTCCGGGGTCTGGACCGGCAGAGCCGTCAGATGAGGCCCTCGGCCTCGGCGGCCTTTTCGATCAATTCCCAGCCAACCTCGATTCCCGGCACAAAATGGTCGCAGGCCTCGCCGTCCAACACCGCTTTCCCCACTGGATCATCGGACGTAACCGAGAGAAATGCAGCCTCGATCTCCGCCGCCAGCGAGGGGTCCAAGTCACGCTGTGACGTGAAACAGCAATGGCTATATCCGGGGCTGGACCAGAAGATTCGGATATCTTCCCGGGGCAAGGCGCCGTCTTCGGCCATCGTCTCCATGGTCCGTTGGCTGACGGCCCCCGCATCGAACTCTCCGCTGTGGACCCGTTCAACCACGTCCCGCTCGTCGGACTTGGTATCGGACTGCCGGTCCTCGTAGAAGCTGTTGGCCGACAGGTCTTTCCTGGGGTCGATCCCCGAGTCCTTCAAGAAGGAATAGGCCAATAGTCCCGCCTGCACCGACGACCTGCGGCCGAAGGCGAAGCTCCTATCCTTGAGGTCTTCCACGGTGATGATGCCGGAGTCGGTCCGGGTGATGAAGTGGGTGGTGAAGTTGACATCGACGTCCCGCATGGCGATGACCCGGCAGGCGTCGGCCGCCTGACGTTTGATCTTCACGTAGCTGAGCGGGCCGTTCCAGGCCAGGTCAATCTCCCCTTTGACGAATGCATCGACCATGATGTCATAGTCCGAATACAACACCCATTCCAGGTCGATGCCCTGCCGCCGGAACAACGTTTCAAGTCCCTGAAAAACTTCCATGTGGGAGACTGAGGCGACGCCTCCTAACCTAACCATTGCCATCCTCCACAAAAGGTATGGGGGGACCAAGAAGGTGTTGGGTAAGTATAGATCAAGAGGTCTTATGCGGCAATCAGATCGCGGATATATTCGGAGTGCGGCATCCCTGCCATCAGTCGGTTAGAATACGGAAACAACGGAATCGGTCAGGAAGTAACGAGAGCTTGAGCGAATCTCAGAAAGACACCACCCCGGCGAACACGACGGCAGCCCGGGAATTCGTGGGGCGGTCTCGGGAGATGGAATCACTCAGGGCCGCGCTGGCCGAGGCGAAAGACGGGCGCGGCCAGGTTGTGATGCTGACGGGAGAGCCGGGCATCGGCAAAACCCGCACGGCTCAGGAACTGGCCAGCCACGCCCGGACCCAGGGCGCCAAGGTATTGTGGGGTTAGTGTTACGAAGGGGAGGGCGCTCCTCCTTATTGGCCCTGGGTGGACCCGATCCGGGCCTACATCCGCGGGACAAGCCCCGAAAGTCTTCGGTATCAGATGGGCCGCGGCGCCGCCGTAATTGCCGGTCTGCTGCCGGAGGTCGCCGAGATCTTGGGCGAACTCCCCGCCACCCGGGCCATGGAGCCCGACCAGGCCCGCTTCCGTTTGTTCGACGCGATCGCGACTTTTCTCAAGAACGCCGCGGCGGAGCAACATCTGCTGTTGGTGTTGGATGACCTCCATTGGGCAGACGAGCCGTCCCTTCTATTATTGGAGTTCCTGGCCCGCCAGATCACGGACAGCCGCCTGATGGTCGTTGGAACCTACCGGGACGCTGGATTGACCCCCCAGCATCCCCTGGGCCGGACCTTGGCCCAACTCTCCCGCCAGGATGGCTTCCACCGGCATCTGCTGGACGGACTGGACGAAGACGAGATAGGCCGGTTTATCGCCGGCGAGACCGGGTTCTCACCTTCGCCCAGGCTGGTCGATCTGGTCCGCGCCCACACGGAAGGCAACCCATTCTTTCTGGCCGAAGTCGTCCGGTTGCTTGCGGAGCGCGGTGAGTTGGCGTCGGACCCAGACCTGGGCGCGATGGAACATCTGGCCATCCCCCAGGGAGTCTGGGATGTCATCAGTCAGCGCCTGGGCCGGCTTTCATCTGACTGTAACCGGGTCTTGATCACGGCCGCGGTTATCGGCCGTGGGTTCGATCTCAGTCTGCTGGGGGTCCTGGACGAAGAATCAAACGACGATCAGCTATTGGGCTTCGTTGAAGAGGCCTTGGCAGCGCGGGTCTTGGAAGAGGTCCCGGAGGCAGGGGACCGTTACCAATTCACCCACGCCCTGGTGCAGCAGACCTTGCTGGAGAGCCTGTCCAACGCCCGGAAGGTCCGCCTGCATGCCCGCGTCGGTGAAGCGCTGGAAACGTTGTACGGAGACCTTCCGGGGACCCACGCCGCGGAACTGGCCAACCACTTCTCCCAGGCCGTCCCGGTGTTGGGGCCGGAGAAACTGGTCCGCTATGCCATGATGGCAGGGACCCAGGCGATGGCGGCTTACGCCCACGAAGAGGCTTTGATCCATTTCCAGCAGGGGCTGGCGGCCAAAAACGTCGACCTGGACAGCTCCGTTTCCCCCGAGGACGACGAGGCGGCCGAACTGCTCTTTGGCTTGGGGCAGGCCCAAGCCGCCCTGTTGCGCCGGGGCCGGGCGATGAACAGCCTGAACCGGGCCTTCGACTATTATGCCCGCGCTGGGGACAACGCCAAAGCAGTCGATGTAGCCAGTTATCCCATGGCCCCCGGCATGGGCCGCCTGCGGGTCTCGGGGCTGATCGCCAAAGGACTGGAACTGGCTCCGCCCAACTCCCTTGAGGCGGGATACCTTCTGACGAGGCACGCCAGAGCGTTGGGATTGGAACAGGGAGATTATCCAGGATTTCAGGCCGCCAATGAACGGGCCCTAGAGCTTGCCCGGCAACACGGAGACCTGGGGTTGGAGTTGACGGCGTGGGCCAATGCTTCTGAAATCTCCTACTACCACAAACACTACGCCGATGTCATCGAATGCAATGAAAAGGTGTTCGCCCTGAATCAGCGAGTGGAGAACCAAGCGGCCATAGCCAACTGCCACGGCAACGCCGTTCTCGCTCTGCTCGCCACCGGCCACCTGGAGGGAGCAAAACGTCATCAGAGAATCCTGGACTCCCTGGTCGAAGTGTTGCGCCACACCGGCTTGATCACCGCCGGGCTGTTCAGCGGTGCGGCATTGTCCTCCTTGGAAGGAAAATGGGATGATGCCAGGACACTCACAGCCAAAGGCCTGGAAAGCGCCCCGAACCACCCCGCACTGCTTTGGATCGGCGCTCGGGTTGAATACGACACCGGCAATCTTGAAACGGGCTATCAATACCGGGACAGATTACTGGAGATCGCGAATCAGACTGCTCCGGGACCCACTCCCGAGATCGCCTTTGCCGCCTACGGTCTGGCGGAACTGGCCCATTTCTCCGGGTCGACCGAGCTTTTAGGGCAGGCCGAGGGAATGGCCAAGACGGTGGTCTCTTCGGCAAATAACTCTCCTTTCTTCATCGCGATCGCGAAGATCGGACAGGCGCTAACCTCACTGGCGATGCATGACAGCGCCGCCTCACGGAGACTGTATGACGACCTCCTCCCGGACCGGGGCACCATGGGCGGTTACACCTCCATCGACCATCTGCTGGGCAATCTGTCTCTGGCCTGCGGAGATCTGGATCGAGCGGTGTCCCATTTCCAAGAGGGTTACGTATTCCTCCGGGACGCCGGATACCGTTCGATGCTGGGCTGGCTTTGCCTCGACCACTCGGCCGCGTTGTTACAGCGGGGAAGGCCGGGCGACGTGAACCTGGCGGCAAGCCTGCTGGAAGAGGCCCAGTCCATCGCGGACGATCTTGAAATGGTCACCCTCTCAAGTCGCCTGACCGAGAGCCGAGAGATGATGCAGTCCCAGCCGAGAGGTTCTTCCACCCTACCCGAAGGGCTGACCAACCGGGAAGCGGAAGTGATCAAGCTCATTGCTCAAGGTAGGACCGACCGGGAGATCGCCGAAGAACTGATCATCAGCGTCCGCACCGTCACAACCCACGTGGGCAACATCCTCAACAAGACCGGCGCCGCCAACAGGGCCGAAGCGGCCTCTTTCGCCACCCGTCACGGATTGGCATAGCAATTTCGTCCCGGTGGGACCTGTTTCCCGGTAGATTTTCCACCCCAAACTAAGGTTTTCCAGGCTTCTTTCGGCGTCTTTCACGCCTGAGCCGGCGAGGGACTACGTAGGTCTACGTAGTCCCTCGCCGTTTTTCATTTTTGCCCTCTTTTAGAAATACGCAACTTCCACGATGGCGTGCCGCCTTGCCAAATTTACTATGGGGCTACAACAGATCGATGGGGAGGACGACATGGAATTCTCACTAATCAACCAAGGGAACAACAACAGCGGCACGGGAAAGAAATCGGAATGGAATGAGGAAATGGGAATGCAAAACGCGAACACCAACATCCAATCGAATACCGTCAACTCCGGCGCTCTGGTAATCAAGAACAGCATGAAATTGCTCGGCGGACTGGCGCTGGCCGCAATGGTGGCGATGGCCGCCACCTTCGGTTCGGTTTCAGCCGACAGTCCGTCCAAGTCCAACGTCTTTGTGGCCCATGGGCCCAACGAGATGGATATCGAGTACCTGAACAAACTCGGCGCCGCCAGCTTTTCCGTCCACGGGCCCAACGAGATGGACATCGAGTACCTCAACAAACTTGGCAGCAGCACTCGCCTGAGCGACGACCTGGCCGCGCCTTCCAGCATGGCGTCCAGCTTGTACCAGACTCACGGCCCCGACGCAGACCAACGAACGCCGATATCTGGCTGATCAACGGCCCTGTCACTTCCAAGTGGAACGGATAGACCGTATCCTCATCCGGGCTGTCCACCACATTAAAAGAGCCGCCCGTAAATGCGGGCGGCTCTTTCTATTTCCGCGCCAATCGGTGATGGACCCGGCCTTACCCCACGGTGGCGATGGCGTGGTCCAAGATGTCCGCCGCTTGGTCCAGTTGGGCTTCGGTGGTGGTGAAGGGCGGCACGAACCGGAACACGGACCCGTTCCGGCGCACGCTCAGGATCAGCCCGTTCTCCAAGCACAACCGTCCGATGGCCCGGCCCTCTTGGTAGGCCGGCTCCCGGGTCAGGCGGTCGTCGACAAGTTCGATCCCCTGCAGCAGGCCGCGGCCCCGGATGTCGCCGATGATCTCGTGCTTGTGGGCCAGCCGCTCCAGATGGTCTCGCCAATAAGCGCCGATGCGCTGGGAGACATCGACCAAAACCCCTTCCAAGATGATGTCGATGCTGGCGATGGCGGCGTTGCACGGCATCGGGTCGTTGGAATGGGAGTGGCCCACCACCAAACCGGAGGCCGACACCTTCTCTTCGATCTCGTCGGTGGTGATGGTGGCGCTGATGGCCACCCCGCCCCCGAAATGCTTGGATATGGTGAAGATGTCGGGCACCACTCCCTCATGCTCGAAGCCCCACATCGAACCCAGTTTGGCCAATCCGGTCTGGGCTTCATCGACGATCAAAAGGGCCCCGCGTTCCTCGCATCTAAGCTTGAGCTCCCGCAGCCAGCCGTCGGGCAGGTCGATGACGCCTCCGGCGCTGAACAGCGGCTCCGTGATCACGGCGGCCAACTGACCGTCGGCCTGGGCGTCCAGCAGATCAAAGCTGGTATTCAGGCAGGTGTAATCACAGCCGCCCCGGTCCTTGCAGAATGAGCAGCGGTACTCGTAGGGGGCGATGATGGGGTAGTGCCCTGGGGAATAGGGGCCGTATCCCTCGTGCCAGCCGGAGAAGGTGACCGCCCTGGTCGAGTCGGTCATGCCGTGGAAGCTCACCGCCGGACTGGCGACTTCATAGCCGCCGGTGAACCGTTTGGCGATCGACATGGCCGCCTCGTTGGAGTCGCTCCCCGAGGTCAGGAACATGGACCGGTTCATACCCTCTGGGGTGATCTCGGCCAGGCGCGCGGCCAGGACTATCTCCCGGTCGTTGAACATGCTCATGTGGCTGTGGATCAAAGTCTCACAGCTTTCCTGTAGCGCCTGCACGATGCGAGGGTGATTATGGCCCAGCGCGCCGCACATCTGGCCGGAGTTGAAGTCCAGGTACTCTTTTCCGTTCACGTCGCGGACGACTGAACCCCTGCCCCAGACCATGATGGGGCCAGAGACCGTATTGGAGTCGATGCGGCTGCGGAAACTGTACTTGCGGGCCAGGTCCAGCAGTTCCTCTTCAGTAAGCCTCTGAGTCATGGGGCCGCCTCCATGCAACGGGATGCACCGCCAACCATCTTCCACAACCTTCCGCGGAGAATCAGGCCGCCAGAAATCAAGGTTCCTGGCGGCCTGACCGGCCGCATGACCATTGATCAGCCCGGATAAACGGGCCTACCTGGACCCGGCGGCGGCTTTGGCCTGTTTCTTGAACTCCGGCATCACTTCCTTGCCGAACCGTTCGAGTTGCTCCAGGATGACGCTCAGGGGTGTGCCAACAGGCGAGCCAATGTTGACCTGCTCCAGTCCGGGGTAGCGGGACTGGACGTCGTAGAGCTTCTCGGCGACCAACTCGGCCGGGCCGCAGAGCCACGACCCCGCCTTGACGCCGTCTTCCAAGGTCGGCAGGCCGGCGGACCGGGCTCTGGAGGAGCCCTGGGCCAAGGCCGCCATCTGTTCGTCGGACAGGCCCCGCACGAATCCCAGGGGTGCGAACATCTTCATGTTCTCTTCGAAGAAAATGCGGGCCTCGTTGATCGCCTTCTCTTCCGTATCCGCGATGTGAGTGCTATAGCCGATGCACAGATCGGTGCCCAGTTCGGTCTCACGGCCGTGCTTGGCCAGGGTGTCGCGCCATTGGTTGATCACCTGGTCGGTGGCCCCGCCGGCGGCGGCCCCGCCGCCGATGATACCCTTGATACCGTGTTTGGCCATGAAGTCCATGGCCCGCTGGCCGGCGCTGACTATGGGCTGCCAGGTCTCCACCGGCAGGGTGCGGGGACGTGGAACCAACGTGATGTCCTTCAGCGTATAACCACGGTAGGGGACCTCCGGAGGCAGGTCGTAGAACTTGCCCTTGTGGGAGAAGGACTCCTGGTTGAAGGCCTTCATGATGATCTCGGTCTGTTCTTCGAACATCTCCCGGTTGGCGTCGTTGTCGCTGGCGGTGCTGGGCACGCCGAAGGTGTCCACCTCCCGGGAGTGGTAACCCCGGCCGATACCGAAGATGACCCGCCCTCCGGTCAGGATGTCGGCGGTGGCGTAGTCTTCGGCCAAGCGCAGGGGATGCCACATGGGGTTGATGTTGAACCCGCACCCAAACTTAATGTTCTTGGTCAGGTGGGCCAGGTGGACGTACATCATGAGTAGATTCGGTATGCACTCGTAACCCTCGTGCTGGAAGTGATGCTCCGCCGCCCAAAAGGTGTCGTAGCCCAGTTCTTCCATCTTGAGGACGATCGCCTCGGTCTTGTCGAATACCCCGGCCAATCTCTCGTCGGAGAGGCGCCGTTCGTTGACTGGCGTGGCATCGAAGCCCAGGTCTTCGAAGTCGACGTGTCCGGCGAATAGGCTTCCAAATTTGGTGATCATCCGCTTCTCCTTGAACTCGGTCATTTGACTTTGCGGGTACTCTCGCCCATTTTAAGGAGGCATGCTGTATTGTCAACAGGAGCCTAAGAAAGCATCCGGGGATACATCCGGCCCACGGCTAACCGATTTTGTCCGGTACTCACCCGAAAGACCCCAGGGAATATGGCCGGTATTTTGTTAAAATCACTTATGCAACTTCGATAGGTGGACTGAGGCGGCGAGCCGCCCCCGCAAATGACCTCCAACCATGGCTAGAGTGAACACCAGACGCAAGATACTGATCGTGGACGACGAGTACGAGTCCGCGATACTCCGCGCCGTCCGCCGCCGCCTGGAGGAAGAGGGCTGGGAGGCCTTGGTGGTCCAGCCCCAGCCCGGCCACTCCGTGGGGGAGGAGTTCGAGGCTGCCGCCCTCTGGTCCATCGAAGAGGACCGGCCCGACGCGGTCTTGTTGGACGTCCGGTTCGGCGAACACCGTGACGACCAGTTCCGCGGACTGAATATCCTGAGCGAGATCGTGACGCGGTGGCCCAAACTGCCCATATTGATGTTCACCCAGTACACCCAGGGGCCGGACCGCGAAACGGCGGTGCGGGGTTCCCTGCAATGGGACGCGCCGGTGGACTTCATAGACAAGTTGGCCAGCCCCGACGAGGTGGTGCTGCGCCTGCGGCGCCTGATTGGCACCTCACCCGAGTCCATCCCCATCAGCGATCAGATCATGGTGGATGTCGATGCCCGTCTGGTGTACATCGGCAGCGGCGAAGACCGGGCGCCGGCGCTGGACATACAGGGCATGAAATTCGAGATATTCCTGGAGTTGGCGTCCGCCTGGTACCGCAGCCCAGGAGAGTTGGTGCCCTTCTCCCGCCTGGAACGTTACTCCGAAGGCGAGGACCCACGGGCCTCTTTGCGGGTTAGGATCAGGGAGATCAAAGACGCCATCGGCAAAGCCATGAACGTCCGGTTCGGCCCGTCGGAACTGATATTGAACGTTAGGGACCAAGGTTACCGGCTGGTGCCGCCCAAGTCATGACCAGATTCCTCACACCAATCAAGATCGGCGGAGGGGTCTTCGCCGTGGCCGGTGTCATCTGCATCATCCTGGCCCCGTTCATCGGCGAAAGCCTCTTCGACTCCCTCTGGGGAATCGAACCGCTGTCATATATCGGCGCCGTCCTCCTGATCGGCGGTCTGGGCACGGCCGCGGCGGTCTACGCCGGGCGGGAACTGTTCCGGCGCCGCTCGGGGCAGGGGCCGAACAATCTACAACCCGGTCAAAGCTGGAGCGAGACAACCCTCCAGTACTTCCAGCTCTTCGACCACGACCTGGGCCGTCCCCTGCGAAGGATCGCCGGCAAAGAGCGGGAGTTGCGGGCGGTGATGCGAGCCGCGCCCGGTGTGGTGGACCCTGGGGTGAAAGACCTGTTGGATGAGATCGAACGCCAGACCCCCAATTTCCGCTTGATGATGTCCAACATCCAGGTCCTGATCCAGTTGGAATCTCCGGAGAGCGACGACCAATTGCAACCCGTGGAGCCGACCGAAGTGGTCAGGCGCATCGCCGACCGGTATTCCGCGGTGGCCTCCGAGGCGGGCAAGGAGATCACCTGGTGGTCGGAGCCAGCCGAATTAGGCTTGGTCTACGCCAACACCAATGCCATCGAGCACATCGTCACCAACCTGGTGGACAACGCGGTGCGCTTCGCCGGCACCCATGTGGAAGTGAAGCTGACCAAGAACCCAAGCCATTTCTTCGTCCGCGTTTGGGATGACGGGCCCGGGATCGGCCAACAATACGTCCAGCACCTATTCGACCGGGGCTGGACCCCCGAAGTGGCGCGCCGTGAGGAGAAATCCAGTTCCGGCCTGGGGCTGTTCATCGCCCGAAGCCTGGCCAGGCGGTCCGGCGGGGACCTGACCGTGGAGAGCGACGACCGGGCCGACGGAGACCATCACACCACCTTTTTGCTGAGCCTGCCTTCGAATCTGGGGGCCCAGGCGAACGGCGCCCGCTAGACCCCCGCCAAATATTTTCCCCAGGTAATACATCGGTAAGGCCGGCCCCATTAACCTGGGTGCGCTAGACACAATATGTCAATAAGTTTCTGTCGATTGGAGAGTACGGTTAGATGAAGCTGGGCAGAGCGTTTCTGGCCATGGCGGCGGTATCGTTGCTTGCATTGGCCGCCTGCGTCTCGCAGGTGGACCGGAGCGGCCCGCCGACACCAACGCCGGCGCCCACCGCCACTCCCACGCCGCGGCCCGAGCCAACGCCAACGGCCACACCGATGCCCACGCCAACGCTCACGCCCGTGCCGACCCCGATTCCCACCGCGACCCCAACGCCGGTTCCTGTCCCCACGCCGACACCCGCGCCGGTGCTGGCCCCACTACCGGAAAAGAACGTTAGGGAACTGCCCCACGTCTTCGTGGGCAGCGTGGTCATCAGCGGCGTTGCCGCTCCCGACGGCACCGAGGTCACGATCTGGGTCGCGGGCTACGATGCCCCGGTGGGCGCCGGCATCACATCGGGTGGCAATTACTCCGTGCTGGCTCACCAACACGGCGAGGAAACCTTCACTGGCAAGACCCTGATATTCAAGGTCAACGGCCAAGTGACAGGGGAGACCGCGAGTTGGGAGAAGGGCGGCGCAACCATATTGGCAATCTCACTGGATTAGAGAGATTTTGCCCGCTAGAGGGTGGCGCCGCACCGACGGCACAAGGAGCGGCGGTGGGTTCTGGACCGCCCGGGAGAAAAGCGCCGTCGGTGGCGGAAGAAGCGACGAGTCATCCAGGGACAACGGGAGTTCCAGTGGGCTGTCTAGTTCCGGCGGCGGCATCTGGAACCAGGATGCGCCAGACACGATATGTTGATCAGAATAGGTCAAGGGGAGAGTTCCGTTAGATGAAGCTGGGCGGTGCGTTTACAGCCCTGGCCGCAACAATGTTGCTGGCCGTGACCGCCTGCGTCTCGCAGGTGGAACGGGACCCCACGCCAACTCCGGCGCAACAACCCGCCCCCACGCCCCGGCCCGCCCAAACAAGTGTCCCCGCTACCGGCGGCCGGCTGTTCCTCAACGTGGCTGGTCCCCTTGACGGAGCGACGGTGCCCGGTGAAGCGGTGGTCGTCTACGGGCTCACCCTTCCCGGAGCGGAGATCGAGGTCAACGGCTCGGCGGCGGCGGTGGACAAGAACGGCGGCTTCAGCGCCGAGACGGCCCTGGTCCCAGGCGTAAATAGCATCGAGGTAAGGGCTTTCGACGGCCTGGGCAACCAGGAGTCGACAACCCTTAGCGTCACCTCTCTGGCTTTGCCGCCCCAGCCCTTCCTGCTGCTGGTTACCGAACCGCAGAGTCAAAGCGTGGTGAACCAACCAATCCTCAGGCTGTCCGGCAGGACCGGCCCCAACGCCATCGCCAGCATCAATGGGGTGTCGGTGAACGTCGATCTATTCGGTTCTTTCTCGACCACGGTTGCCCTGGAGCCGGGCCCCAACATCATCGACGTGGTGGCAACCAACAACGACGGCCAGGTGCTCAGCACCGTCGTCGCTGTTATCTACCGGCAGGCCGATGGTTAAAAAGCAGGTAATACAACGGTAATACGGCGGTAACACGACGGTAATCTCCGTTATGTCACTCTGGGAACACAGCGATCCCCCAAGGTAGGTTCCCAGGAGACAACATCAGCACCAATGAATATCACAAAGAGAATCAAAACAAGCAAGAGCCATCTCGCCGTCATCGGCGTGATCGTGGTTCTCGCCGCGTTATTCCTGACGGCAGGCGTGGCCTCGGCCCAGCCCGTTGCCGACCTGGACCTGACCTTTGGCGGCGCGGAAGACGATTTCGCCCATGCTGTTATCCAGACCATCGACGGCGGATACGTGATTGCCGGCGAGACCCAGTCGTTTGGGGCCGGCGGCCGCGATTTCTGGCTGATCAAGACCGACGCGTCCGGTAACCAGCTCTGGACCAGTACCTTTGGCGGGCCGGCGGACGACGTAGCCTACGCCCTGGCCCAGACCTCGGACGGCGGCCTGGTGGTGGCCGGTTCCAGCGCTCAAGACGCTGGGTCCAAGACGGATTTTCTGTTGATAAAGACCGACTCCTCTGGCAACGAACAATGGTCACAACGGTACGCCAACCCGAACGGCGGGTCCGATGATGTCGCCTATGCGGTCCGTCAGACCGCCGACGGGGGCTACATCATCGCCGGCTCCACCGACGGTCCGGACGGTCAGAATGTGTGGCTGGTCAAGACCAACGCCGGCGGCGACATGGTATGGGAGGAGGAATTCGGCAACGGCGGATCGGAGACCGCCTTCAGCGTCCAGCAGACCGCCGACGGCGGCTATGTGTTGGCCGGCAGCACGGACTCCGTGAACCTGGCAAGCAACGGCGGCACCGACCTCTGGTTGGTGAAGACCGATTCCACGGGCGCGCAGATGTGGACCAATACCCTGGGCGGCGAATTCAACGATGAAGCCAGGGCGGTGGTGCAGACCGCCGACGGCGGTTTCGCGTTGGCCGGCACCACCTGGTCCAGCGGGGCCGGGTTATCCGACTTCTGGCTGGTCAAGACCGACCCGTCCGGCGAGGAAGAATGGAACCATACCTACGGAGGCGTGAGCCGGGATGCGGCCTATGGGTTGCGGCAGACCCAGGACGGCGGCTACGTGCTGGCCGGTTGGTCTGAGTCGTTCCCCGGCGGAGACCATTTCTGGGTGGTGAAGACCGACGCCGCCGGAATCCTTGAATGGGACGAGACCTACGTCGATTCCTCCGGCGAATCATCCGGAGCCCGGGCCATACAGCAGACCGCGGACGGAGGCTACGTGATAGCCGGCTGGACCGGTCCCCTTGATGGCGTGCGGGACATCCGCATGGTGAAGACCCTGCCCGAGGGGGTGGAGACGGCTGCGGTGGAGGGCCCGGTGGTGGTCTTGGAGAACCTGGGCTCCACGGAGATCACCTCGGCCGCGGTGGCCTTCGACGCCCCCGCCGGAGACCCACCCCACCTGTTTGCCTATCTGGGCGGGTTCCTGGGCCAGAGCAACCGTTTGCCGGCCGGCGCCGTGGCCTGCACGGCCCCCATCCCCGGCCTGGTTGACGGCTCCCACCTGGCATTGGACCAGATCGGGGCCGACGGCAACCTGTTCATCGACGCGGTCACCACCAACCTGTCGGCGTTGGCAATCGTGATCAACACTACTTTGCTGCCCTTCGATCTGACCTACGAGACGGACACTTCAGGCAGCATCAACGGCCGGTACCGCATAGTCTCGGAGTCGCCCTGCACCGGCGAGACGCCGGCGGGAGAGCCCAGCGCCCCCACCGGGCTTACCGTCACGGCGCCGGACGACGGTTCCGGGACGCTGGCCCTGGACTGGAATGACGATCCCGAGGTGGATTTCACCGGTTACAACGTGTATTTGAGCCTGACCAAGACCGGCCCCTATGGGCTGGTTGCCACCTCTCTTACCGAGTTTCAGTACACCGACCTCGGCCTCACCGACGGCATCGAGTATCACTACGTGGTCTCGGCGGTCAACATTGGAGGAACGGAATCGGCCAAGTCCACGGTAACTTCTGGCATCCCCGGCGATCTGACTCCTCCCGATGCCCCCACGGGCCTGCGGGTGACGGCGGTCGACCGGGAAGCCGGCTCCGTTGAGCTGGATTGGGATGACAATCCAGAGCCCGGCCTCATCGATTACAACGTCTACCGCCGGTTGGCCAACGAGGACTCCTTCAGCCGGATCGCGGAGGGCGTGCAAACACCCGGTTATATCGACGCGGAAGTGCCAGAGGACGTGGGGTTCCTGTACGTGGTGACCGCGGTTGACGCCGAGGGCAACGAGTCTGCGCGGTCCAATTTCGCCCCGCTGCCCATGGACTTCTTCGGGACCGTGCTCGGATTCCGCACCAACGCCTTCGACGAACGTATCCTGGTTTTGAAAACCAGCCAGGGACGGGCGGAAGTGGTGGTTACCGGCGAGACCAGAGTGCGGGTGCCCCAGGTTGAAAACGCCACCATCGCGGACCTGAGCAAGGGCGACGTTGTCGCCGTGACCATGATGCGCCGGGACGGCCGTCTGGTGGCGGACCAGATCCAACTGGTTCCCAGCAAGACCCAGAGCCGCCATGTGCCTGGCACCGTGATCAGTATCGACGAAACCCAGATCACCATCCAGCCCCCTGGCAACCGCAAGGCGCCGATCACGTTCACGTTGCCCGATGACGTGAAGATCAAGTTCCACCGTGGGATCACCGAGATCGAAGTCGGCGCCTTCGTGGTGGTCGGCGCGGCCAGAGATCCCGGCACTGGGGAGCTTTCCCCGATGGCCACCGAGATCAATGTGACCGCCGCCAAGAAGGCGAACCAAGGCCAGTTCGGCCGGACAAAGGCCAAGGCCAAGCCCAA
>JACZXN010000335.1 GCA_022571575.1 Chloroflexota bacterium
GTGACCGGCTCTCCCGTCAGCCCCATCGCCCTGTTCTAGGGAGCGCGGCGGACCGAACGATCGAAAACATGAGTCATCCCCGGAGTTTGGCGGATGGCGCCGGTGAAACGGGATGGCGACGAAAACCGATTCGTGCATCCGGGCAAACCAGTCAACTGCGTAGGGGCGGGTTTGTAACCCGCCCTGTCTTCTCGGAGCTACCTCCAAAATAGGCCAGCATCCCCCACTGGTCTTGACGTGCTGATCTTGACGTGTGTCTGGTTCTTGGGAATCAGTTGTTATGCACCAGGGCGGGTTTGAAACCCGCCCCTACGTTCGTTCTGATCCAAGCACCGGGTTCGACGTCAGTGAACAAAAATCGGTACCGCTGTGCAGGGTACCGCTATCTAGAGTCCGGGATGACTCACGTTTGAATATATGTGCTTGAAGCGGCGATGGCCGCTACTTGACCATGGGTATGAACCGCTTGAAGGCGATGGTGAAGAATGACGCGCCGAACAGGATCACCCCAATCACCAGCAACGTTATGGAAGGCCCGGCGATCCCGTCGGTCAACTTCGTCCCGAAGGAGACGAGGATATCCCCGCCCAGGTCGGTGACGGCCTGCGGCACGTTGGTCACCTTGTCGGCGCCGATCTGTATCGCGTCAGTCAGCCGGCCGGGCACCTCGCTCTCGGCGATCTTGCCCAACACGAAGAAGACCACGCCGGTGACCAGAAGGGTGATCCCCGGCCAACGCAGCATGCCGGTAAGGTTCGGGAAGTGCACCAGGCCCATCAAGACCGCCCCGCCAATCACCATCAACAGCGTGGTCAGCTCACCAAAGTTACGGGCCGTGGACACCAGGTCCCGCCCATCTTCGATGTCCGCCCTGATCTGGGCCTCCGAACTGTCCGGATTCCACTCGGCAAACTGGTGGATCAGGTCCAGGCGGTCGCCCGGGCTCAGGCCCGCTCTCACCTTGTCGATGGCTTTGTCCATCAGCGGTTCGGCCAGCAGGCGGGCTGAGACCTTCAACATGCCCAGGGTGTCGCCCGCCACGAAGGGCTTCCGCAATCGTTCCCGGCCGGCGACCAACAGCCGGGTAGTCTCGCGGTCCAGGGAGCTCGAAGCCAGCAGAAGGTCAAATGCCGAGGCGAACAGCAACTGACGGCAGAGCGGGTCCAAAGCCTTCAATGAAGGCACCGACGTGGGGACCTGTCCAGCGGCCATGGCATTGAACTTTTCAACGTAACGGCCGGCCAGGCCGGTCAGCGCCGCGGGTGAGCAGCCGCTGATACCGGGGTCCTCTTCCCGTAGTTGGTCGATCCGGCCGTCGATATAACCGAACATGACCGGCTTTACATTCCGTAGCGGCTCGGTCAGATCGATATAGGCCTCCAGTACGTCCACATCCTCGTTCACGTAGTCGATGGTCCGTTCGATGGTCCCTTCCACCTGCGCCTGGATGTAGGCGGGAGGCAATATCTCCCGCATCAGGTCGACCATGTCCTGCTGAGTGACGATCTGGATGTCGCCCAGGAATTCCTGGGTCTTGCCCAACAGTTCCTCGTCCACCAGCACCTCTTCGTAGATGCGGTTATAGGTGTCCTGGCCGGCGATGGTGTCCTTGTAGAAATCGGCGTTGAGGAGTTTGCCGGTGAAGTTGTTCAGGATCAAAAACAACAGGAACCCGACGAAGATGATTACGCCAAGCACCAGTGCCGCCCCGGCGCGGAGCATGGGAAATAGAAAACCCATTTCTAGCTACGATTCTCCGAAGAAGTCAGGCGTGATTGCGGGCGGGCCCAGACGGGCCGTTATGATTGATTCTAGGATCGGGTCTTGGTCACCTTACCCCAGCATTGGACCCTTTGCAAAGTAGTTGGCCCAGTGCTCTGCCGCACCGGTCCATCTCAATCTGCTGGTGAAGCGTCCTTGGCGGCCGGTTTGTTGAAGAGGGAATACATAACAAGGAAGAACAAAAACCCTACACCGATCACCACGGCGAATGCCCAAGCTCCCCCGGCGCTCACCACGGAAACAATAAAGCGCATATCTTTCTACCAGTCCCTCAAAAAAAGTCAGAAAAATATTGCCAACCGAAAATGTGCCCGTTTCGCCGATTCTAGCATGAGGTTTCGATTGATTCACGCCGCTTGACGATTTCCATGCAAAGCAAGAGAGCCCGGTGTGGTGGGACACCGGGCTCTCTTGGATCCGTTGGCCAATATTGTCAGTAGTTCGGTTTGATGTCTTGGAGCCGCCGCACGCGCTCGGCCAACGGGGGGTGAGTAGAGAACATCTTGGCCAATTTTACGCCTCGGAGCGGATTGACGATGAACAGGTGGGAGGCCCCTTCGGCCACCTTCAAGGGGCGTTCCTGGGATGCCTGCTCCAACTTCTGAAGAGCCCTGGCCAGGGCCAGCGGGTCGCCGGAGGTGCGCGCGCCCGTGGCGTCCGCCTGGTACTCCCTGGTCCGGGAGACCGCGGCGCGCACCAGGGCGGCCGCGATGGGCATCACGATGGCGACGACTAGAAGTCCGATGTAGTTGTCCCGGCCCCGGCCGCCCATTCCGCCGAACATGGCCGAGATCTGGGCAAACATGGCCAGCATGGATATGGCGCCGGCGACGGTGGCGACCATCGCCATGATCAATGTGTCCCGGTTGCCGACATGGGCCATCTCGTGGGCCAGCACGCCGCCCAACTCCTGGCGGGTCAAGATGCGCCGGATGCCGGTGGTGACGGCCACCGTGGCGTGATTGGGGTTGCGGCCGGTGGCGAAGGCGTTGGGGGAATCGGACTCTATCTCGAAGACCTTGGGCATGGGCAGACCCGCCAACGACGCCTGCTCCCGGACGATGCTGTACAGCTCCGGGTCGTCGTTCTCGGTGATGGCCCGGGCATGGGTCATGCCCAGGGCGATCCGGTCGGAGAACCAGTAGGCCCCAAAATTCATGAAGACGGCCAAGACCAGAGCGAAGATGATGCCGCCGACGCCGCCGAGCAGGGCGCCCACGATCAAGAGC
>JACZXN010000336.1 GCA_022571575.1 Chloroflexota bacterium
TCAAAAACTGGGGGCGTGGACATATCGGAGAAAGTTTACGCCACGGGAAGAGGGAGAGTAAATCCCTTGAAGGTTGGATAAAGTTGGCTAGAACTGGATGGAAGCTCTCTGGATCGAAGCGCCAAGGAAGCTGGGGGGTTAACTGGAGGAGGCCCGGAGAAATTCTTCGGCGATGACCAGGTCTTCGGCGGTGGTCACCTTGATGTTCTGGTAGGAGCCCTGGAACATCTTCACCGGATGGCCGAGGGCTTCCACCATGGCGGCATCGTCGGTCACGTCTCCCGCCGTATCTCTAGGCCAGGCGCGGTGGGCTTCCAGCAGCAAGCTGTAGCGAAAAACCTGGGGGGTCTGGGCGGCCCAGAGACGCGCCCGCTCCAGGGTCTCGCTCACCATCTGGTCCGGCGACACCAGCTTGATGGTGTCCTTCACCGGCACCCCGGCC
Organism: Chloroflexota bacterium; assembly: GCA_022571575.1. The sequence goes on from JACZXN010000336.1 coordinate 443, forward strand.
ACGGCCGACCCGCACTGGGCGGCGGCGTCCAGTCCCCGTTGCAGCATGGCCTGGTCCAGGCACGGCCGGGCGCCGTCATGGACCATTACCCAGTCGCATGGGGATAGCAGTTCCAGCCCGTTCCGGACCGAGTCCTGGCGTCTTTGGCCGCCGCGGCAGACGTGGGTCACCTTGCGGTAGCCCCGTTCTTGGACCAGTTTCCGGCCCCGGTCCAGGGAGTCTTCGGCCAGGACCAGCACGATCTGGTCAACCAGGGGAGATGACTCGAAGCGGTCGAGGGTGTGGGCCACCAGGGGCAGACCCAGCATGGGGGCAAAGGTCTTATCCACGCCCCCCATACGGGTGCTGCGTCCGGCAGCCACGATCACCGCGCCTACATTGACCACGGTCGCTCCACGCCCACGATTGCTCCACGCTTGCCCCTTGCGTCTGGGTCCGGGGCACGGTCCGACGCTTGGTCAGTCGCCTTTGGGCTGGGCGAAGATGATGCGTCCGGCCGCGGTCTGCAGCACCCTGGTGACGACCACGTCGTGGAAGGCGTTCAGGTAGCGCCGGCCGCCCTCGATCACCACCATGGTGCCGTCGTCCAGGTAGGCCACGCCCTGGCCCACTTCCTTGCCCTCTTGGACGATGTTCACCCGCAGTTCTTCTCCGGGGAGAACGATGGACTTGAGAGCGTTGGCCAGTTCGTTCACATTCAAGACCTGAACGCCCTGAAGCTCGGCGACCCGGTTCAGGTTGTAGTCGGTGGTCAGGATGGCCGATTTCGTGTCCCGGGCCAATTGGACCAGGACAGCGTCCACCTCCATGCCGTTCTCCACGCCCACGTCCAGGACCTGCAGCGGGACCGACTCGTCTTTGCGCAGCTTTCCCAGGACCTCCAGGCCGCGGCGGCCGCGGTTGCGCCGGAGCGGGTCGCTGGAGTCGGCGATGTGGCGCAGTTCGTCCAGTACGAAGCGCGGCACCACCAACGAGCCCTCCAAGAAGCCGGTGATGCTGAGATCGGCGATCCGGCCGTCGATGATCGCGCTGGTATCGACGAGAATGTTGCCGTTCCGCGAGGACTTTCGCGATTTGATCTTATCGGCCTTGCCCGTCCATCCGCGGCCATTGGCATTGCCACCGAAGCCCATGGACGGAGCGGGAGCCTCCAGGCCGGGAAAGATGGCGCGGATGTCCCGTTCCCGCTGGACCCCAAGCCAGAGACCGGAGAGGCCCAGGACCACGTTCACCATGACGGGCACGCCCCAGCCGGGCCACCCGGACAGCGCGTACAGGGGTATGGAGATGAGCGAGGCGATAACCAAGCCCACAAGCAGGCCGGCCGTGGCCGAGATCAGTGCCGAGCCGGGTAGGGAATCTATGAGTTCGACGCTCATGCGCCAGGGCTTGAGGATCAGGTAGGGGATCAGGACTCCCCCGATGATTACGCCGGCCAGGGTCAGTGCGAGACCCCAGGGTAGGAATTCTTCTTTATCTGAGGATAATTCCGAGATATAGAGTCCGAGCCGCCAGCCGATCACCCCAAGACCCCCGGCACTCAACGCTCTGAGTATCCAAAGGGCCACCAACGGAGTTCACCTCCTTGCCAGCCGTGGCGCCGGCTTTGGGCCAGCCGGGCCAGCAGACGCTGGACGTCTCGATTTTTAATATTTTCTGGACATTGAGCCTGGGGAATCCAAGATGGCGGCCGTAAAACCGCCCCGCCTTTTTGGTCCGGGCATCGCTGCCTCGGATACCTTCCCTCAAGCTCCTTGAGATGTATCGGTTGCCGTCGGTCCTGCGGGATGCCCTGCTCCGCAGGGGGATTTCCCGGTTAATCTCCGCCGTTCCGCCCGGGCCCGAGAGTCGTTTTGAGGTGGCTCTGGGCTGCGATTTAGGCACGATTACGAGGACGTCTTGCACCATCTGACTGAATTGAGAATAGCACATGCGCACATCTTGGGGAAGGCATTTTAACGGAGTCGGACCTTATGGGCCACCCTGTTGACCCCATCGCGGCGTTGGGTTGACCATTTGTATCTAATTTGCAGTCCCGTCGTATACTTCTGGCCGCAGGGAGGCCTTGAACGGCGTGCCAGGTGCGGCTCTAACTTAACCGGGAGTTAATCTATGACTAGCGAAAGCAAGCCGAGGGTATATCTGGTGGGCACCGGCGGAAGTATCTCATTCGTGGGACGCACCCGCACCGATTACATCAATTACAGCTACGACGGCAAGCACCTGAGCATCGAGGAGATGCTGGAACGGGTGCCCGAGGTACGGGAGTTCGCCGACGTGCGGACCGAGCAGTTCCTGAACCTGGGCAGCACCGATGTCACTCCGGAACACTGGTTGGGGTTGGCCAAGCGGATCAACCAGATCTTCCGGGACGACCCCGGCGCCGCGGGCGTGGCGGTCACGCACGGCACGGCGACCCTGGAGGAGACCGCCTACTTCCTCAATCTGACGGTGAAGAGCGACAGACCGGTGGTGGTCACCGGCGCCATGCGCCCACCCACCGGGCTGGGCACCGACTCCGATGTGAACCTGATCGACTGCATCCGGGTGGCGGCGGCCCCC
>JACZXN010000015.1 GCA_022571575.1 Chloroflexota bacterium
ACGATCTCCTTCAGGGGCACGTCGCGGTGGTGAGGCCCTTCGGTGTTGCCCCAGCATAGATGCAACCGCATCCGGTCGGGCGGGATCCCGGCCAGGGCGTGTATCAAGACCTCCACGTGCATCTCGACTATCTTGATGAACTCTTCCTGGCTGAGGTGCGAGAACTGGGTGACCCTGGTCATGGCCAGGTCGGGACAGTCGATCTGGAGCAGCAGTCCGGAATCGACGATGGCTTTATAGTCGTCCTTCATCACGTCGGCCAGGGCATACAGGTAGGCCTCTTCGGTGGGATAGTATTCGTTGGGCAGGAAGTTGGCGATGACGCCGGGCGAGGCGGCGGTCATGAACACCTCTTCCGCATTCACGCCGGCGGTGGCGGCCTTGAGCCGTTGGATATCCCGTTGGACGGCGTCCTGGTCTTTCCAGGCGATGGGCCCGGTGCAGGCCGGCCAGGGGATGGTGGCCGATGAGGATACGCCGCTCTGAGCGGCAAATTCGGGAAAGTCTAGGAGGTCGATCCGGGGGCGGGCCCGGAGAACCTGCTCCCCTTCGAAGCCGGCCAACCGGTCCTTAACGTAGGTGGCATATTGGACCCGGCCCTGTTCTCCGTCGTTGATCACGTCGATGCCGAGGGCCGCCTGCCTGGTGACGACGTCGGCGACCCCTGTTTCGACCCCGGCTATATACTCGTCTTCTTCGCCATCCCGTGGGTCCAGTCTGGAGCGCAGCAATTCCTGCAATTCTGGCGAGCGGGGCAGGCTGCCGGTGTGGGTGGTCAGTATCCGGGACTCGCTTCGTTTCATCTGGTGTTCGTGCTCCTCGGTCGGATCTGCCGTTGGCGGGTGCGCCGGCGGATCTGCCCCTGGCGGGTGCACCGGATTGTACACGGTCTCCAGCCGGGGCGCACCAAAACTCAGACGCTGGACCGGGGTGTCGGCGACGGCCGGAAAGGCTTTTTCCGCGGGTGGGGTGGTGTTGTCCGGCCTGCCTGGTTAGCCGGTTGGCCGGTCCGGGGTGGGTTCCACCGGGACGGTGAAAAAGAAGGTGCTACCCACCCCCGGTTCGCTCTCGACCCAGATCGCTCCGCCCAGGCGCCCCACTATCTCCTTGCTGATGGCCAGCCCAAGCCCGGTCCCACGGGGCCGGTCCGAAAGGGATGTGCCGACCTGTTGGAACCGCTTGAAAATATTGTCGAACTCATTTACGGGGATGCCCACTCCGTTGTCGGAAACACTGATCTCCACCATCTCCGTCCCGGTTTCCGGACTGGGAAGGGGCAGCAAACGGGCTTGCAGGCGAATGCGGCCGCCGCTGGGCGTGAATTTGATGGCGTTGCTCAACAGGTTTGTGATTACTTGGACCAGCCTATCTGGGTCGGAGGTCACGGTGGGCAGGGCGTCACTGGGCGCAATCTCAACCGTCAGGTTCTTCTGCACCGTGAGGACGTGAGTGCTGTCCACGGCCGTTTCGATCACACTGGGCAGGTCCACCTTGGAGATGCGCCACCGCATCCGGCCCGATTCCACGGCGGCCAGGTCCAGCACGTCGTTGATCAGCCTGGTGAGCCGGTCGCTTTCACTGTCGATGATGCCCAGGAGCTCTGTCTGAACATCAGGGTCTTCATCTTTGTAATTCAGGAGGATCTCCGCCGCGCCCTTGATGGAGGTCAGCGGGGTGCGCAGCTCGTGAGAGACGGTGGAGATAAACTCGTCTTTCATCTGGTCCAGGGTCTGCAGCTCCAGGTTGGCGGCTTCCAGATCCCTGGTGTATTCCTGGATCTCCCGCTGCAGGGTTTTACTTTCCGTGATGTCGCGCACGATTCCGGTATAGAGCTTGCCGCCGGCCAGTTCGACCTCGCTGACCGACAGGTCCATGGGGAACGCCGTGCCGTCCTTCTTGAGTCCGGAGACCTCCCGGCCCAGCCCGATGATCTTCTTTTCGCCGGTGATCCGGTGCGCCCTCAGGTAACCGTCATGTTCGACATGGTAAGGCGCGGGCATCAGCATCTTTACGTTCTGCCCCACCACTTCGGCGGAGGCGTAGCCGAAGATGCGCTCGGCCCCGGGATTGAACGACTCCACGGTCCCGGATTCGTCGATGGTGATGATCCCGTCGACCGCCGATTCCACGATGCCTCTAAGCCGGGCCTCCCGTTCCCTCAGGGCATCTTCCGCCGCTTTGCGTTCGGTAACGTCCTGGCTGAACGTCGCGAAGCCGGTCAGCGCGCCGGTGCTGGGGTCGTGGGTGGAGAAGATAGTGGAGCGCATCGGTGTGAAGGAGCCGTTGCTGAAATTGCGGAAACGGATCTCCCCTTCCCAGAACGTTGCCTCGATCACCTGGGGAATTATCTGGTCCCTGAAGTTAGCGGCGTCTTCGTGGTGTATGAAGTCGTACATCGGATGGGTCCGGGCCTCTTCGATGTTGCTCAGACCGGCCAAGACCAGACCGGCTTGGTTCACGAACCTGACCTGGCCTTCCGGGTCCGCTATGCCGACAAAGTCAGGGCTGTGCTCGATGATGGATAGGACCCGCCGCTCCTCCACCTGGGCCCTGGACCGGTCGATGATCTCCCGTTCCAATTGTTGGTTCGTCTCGGATAACTCCCTGGTGCGCCGCTCCACCAACAACCGGGTCTTGGATTCCCGTTGCAATGCCGACAGGACGTAGGCGACCATCAGGCCGCTCAAACTCAACCCCGCCAGCAGCGCGGCCCACGGTTGCCATAGGAGCAGCGGAGAAGGACTGGAGGTGGTGATGACCGCTTCCCAGGTCCGCCCGCCGATTTCCATGTAGTCGGTGAATGCCAACCCTCCAGAGGGCATGGCGCCGGCTCCCGGTTCGCCCGTGGAGATGAGAAGCGCCTGGGAGCCTTCCGGGGCGGAGCGGTCGAAGAGGAAGAACTCGGCGCCTTCGGTCAATGGCGGCAGACCGGCGCTTTCCCAAGCGCCGCTCACCAGGTCGCCGACCCGAAAGACGCCGAGAACAAACCCGGCCAGGGAATCTCTGCGCTGCTCCACGTTCGAGGTGGGGAGCCCATTCTCGTACACCGGTATGAACACCAGGAAACCGAATTGGTCCTCAATCTCCTGGACCAGGACGATGCGTTGGGTGGCGACCGGTCTCCCGCTGTCCCCGGCTTCCCTCAGGGCGGCGAGACGGGACGGGTTCGATCCCAGGTCAAACCCAAAGGCCGTTTCATTTCCGGCATATGGCTCTAGATACGTCACCGGGAAATACTCGGCCCGTTCCCTTGCCGGGAACATGGCGCCATCGGCCCCGCGCTCGATTATCGTGAAACCGGCAAAACCTTCAGCCCGCACGGCTGATTCAAAACCGGGCCGCTCTTCCATCGTCACCCGGGGGATCCATTCCAATGCCTGGATCCCTGGATGGTCCAGAAACTCGTTGCGGGCAAATACCCCAAAGTTTTCCCGGTTTACCGAATTTGAGGCGGAATAAAAGGACTGCAGGGAACGCAGAACGTCAACGTTGGAACCCATCTCCGATTGCAGAGCGGCCAACCTGTCCGATGCCCTGAATTCAAAGTCCTGCTGGAACCGGCCCCGTTCGGACCCCAGGACCGCGGCAGACGCCAGGATCGACAGCGATATACCCCATAGAGCCAGCACAGCCACATAGATATATCGGCGGTTTCTTCCAACGGCGCGGGCTGATCCAACGATGCGGAGACTCCGTAAGATGTTCACTCCTCCAAGCGACGGTCGAGAATCTTAAGAGATGGTGGTTTAAGGGAATCTGATGGAATACGCCAAAAACGCCGTGTCCGGTGTGCATGGTGCGGCCGGCCTCGGCCTTGATCGAAAGTAGCCAGCGGCCGGTGGAACAAAACTAACCGAGCAATTCCCTGACCCTGGCCAATATCTTCATCGGGCTGAAGGGCTTGCTGATGTACTCATCCGCGCCGTGCTCCACGCCCTTTTTGCGTTCGCTTTCTTGGTCTTTGGCGGTCAACATCACCACGTGGATGTTCATCAATTCCGGGTCCGACTTGATCGATCGGCATACGTCGTACCCGTTCTTCTTGGGCATCAGCACGTCTAGAAAAATGATGTTGGGCTTGGAGCCACGAATCATCGCCATCGCTTGGTCCCCGTCTTCCGCGATAGAAACGTCGTAGCCCTCTTTATCGAGGACGAAGCTCAACGACCGGACGATGCTCGGTTCGTCGTCGACGATCAATATCTTATTGTCCGGCAATATTCGGCCTCCCCGGGTCGCCCGTTGGGTTGCTGAGCAACATTCCACCGGCCCCATCTTCCAGTTCTCCCCATCAGAAGGCCGCGGGGTCCTTCACAAGTTGGTGGGGCCCGGATCCCTTTAGAATCAAACTACCGGGGCCGCCGGAGACCATTCGGTGAATCATGTAGGAGTACGGTGTGAGGTTGGGATTGCTCAGGAACGGAGCACAAAGGAGGGCCGGGGCCGCGTGGTCGCGGGAGCTGGGAGAAGGGGCTAGTTCGCCTTGGCCTTTTCTTCGTAGCCTCTGGGCGTGATGATCCGACCGCCGTGGAGGTAGGTGGTGGAGTTTCCGATCACCACGATGGTGACCATGTCCACGGAGTCGGCCTCTCGCTCCAGGTCCTGAAGGCTGGTGACCGTCACACGCTGGCCGGGCCGGAAGGCGTCGCCGACGATGCCGACCGGGGTGCTGCCGGGCCGGTGTTTAAGCAGTATCTCCCTGGCTTCCAGGAGTTGGGTCTGCCGCCGCCGGCTGCGGGGGTTGTACAGGGCCACCACGAAATCGCCCTGGCCCGCTGCTTCCAGCCGTCCACGGATCTTCTCCCAGGGTGTGAGCAGGTCGCTGAGGCTGATGGCGCAGAAGTCTTGCATCAACGGAGACCCCAACACCGCCGCGGCCGCCTGCATGGCGGACACGCCGGGCACCGTCTCCACCACCGGGCTCTGGCCGTCCCAGTCCCGGTCGGTGAGCACCCGGAACACCGGGCCGGACATCCCGTAGATGCCGGCGTCGCCGGAAGACACCACGGCAACGGTCTTTCCCGCGTAGGCCGAGTCCACCGCGGCGGACGCTCGCTCCAACTCTTGGCCCAGTTCCATGGAGACCACCTCTTTCCCGGCGGTCAATGGTTCGATCTGCTGGATGTAGGCCCGAAACCCGACGATGACCTCGCTGGCGGCCAGGGCGTCAGATGCGGCCGGGACCAGGTATTGGGCGTCTCCCGGACCCAGGCCGACCAGATATAACTTTCCCGGATGTGTGGTCATTGATCAGGGCTCCCAGTGGCGTTAGACGGCGTCAAATTGTTTCCGGGCGATGGCGATGGTCGCCCGCGTGGTCTTTTTCCTGGTCACCAACAGTTCTCCGGCCCCGGCGGTCAAGAGGGCGGCGGGCTCGGCAACGCCCCAGACACCGACCAGCCCGTGGGCGCGCTCCGACCTGGAGGTGATCGCATCCGGATTGGTCTCGAACACCCGGTTCAGTTCCTCGGCCTGGAAGAAGGACAGGGGCACGCCGTGACGTTCGGCCAATTGCTCCAACCCAGGCTCTCCCCGTTTGATCTCGGCGGTGGAGATACCCGCCAGGCATTCCAGAGACAGCCCGTTCTCTTGAAATGTCTCGGCCAGCAGGGACTCAAGTTCTTCCACCGGCACGCCCCGGCGGCATCCCATCCCCGCGATCAGGCTACGAGGCCGGTAGACCACCACGATCTTGTCGGCCAGCAGTGCGTCCAGAGGTTCCGACGTGTCGGTGATGATCAGCGCCGCGGCACAGGCCGAAGCGGCCAGGTCGCCCAGGGCCGGATATACCGTGATGTTCTCCGGCAGCGGCGATTCATGGGGCCACCAGCCGGGTTCTCCGGCGCCCTGCCAGACCCCGATGGGTTGACCGTTGATCACGGCGGCGCTGGCGCGGGTGACGACGGTGGGCCCGGCCATCAACCGCCAGCCGAATTTCTCGCCCAACAGGTCCACGGCCAGCGTGCCCGAGGCGTGGGAGGCCGATGTGATCACCGGGGTGGCGCCCAGATGCCGGGCCACTTCCTGGGCCAGCCGGTCGGCCCCGCCCACGTGTCCCGAGATCAGGCTCACGCAGAAGCTGCCCGCGTCATCGACGCAGACCACCGCCGGGTCCACCTGTTTGCTCTCCAGGCACGGGGCCAAGAGCCGGATGCTGGCCCCGGCGGAAAGGAACAGGACCAGACTGGAATACTCGGCGAAGGCCCGTTCCACCACCGGCCTCACCGGCAGGTCGAAGGGCTCGGCGGCGATGGTTTCTTCGGTTTTATCGGATTCATCGGTTTGTTCGGTTACTTCGGATTCATCGAAGAACCGGCGGTCCAAGAACAGGGTGACGTCCCGGTTCCCGTCCCGCGCCAAAGACCCGGCCAACTCCCGCGCCATCCGGGCCCCGTTTCGGGTGAGCGCGATGATTGCCGTTCGCCCGGGGGCGGTCGCAGCGGCTTCTTGGGGGCTATCCTTTGGCGTTGCCACTGGCCTGGGTCCCGGACGCGGCGGCCTCGCCCCTCCGGTAACGGTGGGTGTAATCGGAGGAATACAGGTGGGAGACGGCGCCGCCGCCGATCTCGGGGTTGACGGCCTCGCCCACGATGATCAGGGCCTGCAGGGTGATCTTGGCCGCCCGGACCTTTGCGGCGATGTCCTTCAGGGTGCCCCGGATCACCTGCTGGTCCGGCCAACCGACGCGGTAGATCACGGCCACCGGGGTGTCCTCGGTGTACCCGGAAGACGTGAGCTCCCGCACTATCTTGGTCATCCTGGTGATGCTCAAGAAGATGACCAGGGTGCACCCGTGGGCGGCCAGGTCTTTCAACTGCTCTCCGGGGGGCATGGCGACCCGGCCTTCCATGCGGGTCATGATCACGGTCTGGGACTTCTCTGGGACGGTGAGTTCACACTTCAGGACCGCGGCGGCGGCGAAGGCCGCGCTGACGCCGGGGATGATCTCGAACTCGACCCCTTCCCGCTCCAGGATGCGCATCTGCTCCAGGATGGCCCCATAGATCGAGGGGTCTCCGCTCTGCACCCGGGCGACGGTCTTGCCCTCGCGGACGGCGGCCAGTTCCAGGTCCATGATCTGGTCCAGGTTCAGTTCCTTGCTGCCGATGACCTGGGCGCCCTCCTTGGCGAACTCCACAACCTCGGGGGGCACCAGGGAGTCGGCGAAGATAACCAGGTCGGCGGACTCGATGATCCGCTTGGCTTTCAGGGTCAGCAGTTCCGGGTCGCCCGGCCCGCCGCCGATTATATAGACCTTGCCTTTGGTGTCGATCATTCCGTGTGTTCCTTGGCCGTTCGCTCTTGAGTCTTTCCCTTCACGATGAGCAGGGAGAAGTAGTCCAGGTCTTCGTCCGTTATTTCCTTCAGGTCTCTGATCACCTTCTCGCGGCCGGTGGAGGCCCGCCGCACGTAGGTGCTCTGTCCGGTCAGCCCCAATTCCTCAAGGTTCGCCAGAATGTTCACGATGTTGGAGCTGACCTTCATCAATACTACCGTATCGAAATTGGAGGTGGCCTCCGCCAGGTCGTCCAGACCGTAGGCCGCCGGCAGTATGGCCAGGCGTTGCCCATGGGTCGCCAGTGGGACCCCTGAACTCGCCGCCGCGGCCATCACCGATGATATCCCGGGGATGATCTCCACGGGGGCCTCCGGGCACAATTCCCGCACCCCGGCCATCACATAGGAGAAGGTGCTGAACAGCATGGGGTCTCCCTCGGTGAGGAAGGCCACGTCCTGCCCTTTCTTCAGCCGCTCGAGCACCAATACCGAAGCTTCACGCCAGACCTGGGCTGCGCCTTCCGCGTCGTCGGTGGGGAATGGCGCGCGCAGGATCTCCTGCTCGGGCTTGACATAATCTTTCACGATACTCAGAGCGTAGCTCTCGCGCCGGTTCGCCGCTTGGGGCACGCAGATGACCGGCACTTTCTGGAGGGCCTTCAGGGCTTTTAGCGTCAGCAGTTCGGGGTCTCCGGGACCGACGCCGATGCCGTAGAGGCAGCCCATGCCACCGGTGGCGCCCGTGTTGGGCGATCTTTCAGTCGATGGGGAATCTTCGATCGAAGGGGACTCGTTGGGCATGACCGCCGCCTAGTTTCCGCGCCGGCCGGAGACCCGCGCCGTGATGATGAACACGGGGTTGAGCGATTCCAACCGCACCGCGCCGTCGGCCATCTCTTTGCCCCTGGCCGAGGCGACCTGGGTGAGGTCGGTGTCGAGGCCCAATTTCTTGAGGAGCCGGTAGGCCTCCAGGGTGCGCTCCAATACCGCCAGGTTGACCACTATTGAACCGCCGGAATTTGGCGAGCCGCCGGGATCGGGGCCGCCGGGGTTGAGACGGGAGGCGGCATATTCCAGGATCGCCGAAAGGTTGCCGCCGCTGCCGCCGACGAAGACCGAGTCGGGATCGGGCAGCCCCTCCAGCACCCCGGGCGCTTCTCCGGCCACGATGTGGATGTTCGCAGAACCCCAACGCGACACGTTGGCCTCCAACAGAGGCAGAGAATCGATGTCGCGCTCCACGGCGTAGACCCGGCCCCGATGGGCGATCAACGCGGCTTCCACGGAGATGGACCCGGTGCCCGCGCCGATGTCCCAGACCACGCTGTCGTGGCGGAGCCCCAGAGAGTAGAGGCTCACGGCGCGCACTTCCCGCTTGGTTATCTGCCCCTTGTTGGGCCGCCGCTGCTCGAAGGCATCATCGGGCAGGCCCAAGGACCGGGGCAGGCCCAAGGTCCGGCCGCCGTCCGAAGGGTCATCAACCAGCGGCGGGTCCTTAACCATTTGAAGACGCTCCGGAGGGGGTGACGAGGGGAATGCCCTCGGGTGAGGTTGACCCATAGCCCAGGAGCGTGCCGTCGAAGTCGAAACACATGGCATCGACGATCAGCTTGCCGGCGTCGTCTCCCAGCAGCTTGTGGCTCTCGTCGCAGACCATCTGGCTCATCAGGGAGAATAGCGAGAGTTGATTGTTGGCCAGGGCGATCTCGCCAAAGTGCCGCCCGGAACTGGTGGCGGCCATCTCTTCCTGCAACTCCTTGGACGCGCCGCAGCGTCCGGCCAGACCAGCCAGGAAACCGGTGTCCACCTTATTTCCGGCGACGTGGGTCACGAAATACCCCATGGCCATCTTGGAGAACTTGCCCACCATGCCGACGTGGGTTGCCCGCTTGATGCCCCGCGAAACACATCTTTTGAGGGCGGGGCCGCTGAATATTCCGGCCTCGACGTAGGCCATGTCGGGCAGGTCCAGGTGCTTCTTGGTGAAGGCCTCGCTCTGGATGCCCGTGGAGAGCACCAGGTGGGAGAGTTGGTTGGTGGCGGCCACGTCGATGGCCAGGGTCACGCTGGCCCGCCAGGCGGCCGTGGAATAGGGCTGGACCACCCCGGTGCTGCCGAGGATCCCGATACCGCCCACAACGCCCAGCCTGGCATTGGTGGTCTTCAGGGCTACCTCTTCCCCGGTGGGCACTGAGATTTCAATCACGATGCCCTTGCCGGGTTCCAGTCCGCAGGATTTGGCGGCTTCCAGGGCCGCTTCCGTGATCATCCTGCGGGGCACTCTGGTCACCGCCGGCTCTCCCACCGGGATACCGGTGCCGGGGAGGGTCACCGTGCCGACGCCGACGCCGCCCTTGATCGTGACTCCTTGTTGGGTGGATGGGCCGTCACCTTGGGCCGCCGGCGTGATGAAGACCGTGACGCAGATCTCCGCGCCATGGGTGACGTCGGGGTCGTCGCCACCGTCCTTGATCACCGAGCAGAGCACCTTTTCGCTGCCCGGCGTCCGGTCGACCCACTCACAGCGGTGGATCTTGAAATCGGCGTCTCGGCCGATGGGCAGATGAATGGTCACTCCGTCGACGGGGTTTCCGGTGAGCAGCGCGGTTACGGCCGCTTTGGAGGCCGCGGCCGCGCAGGAGCCGGTGGTGTACCCGGTGCGCATGCCCTTGCCCCGGACCGTCGGCCGGCTGTAATCGCTCTCCGGCGCTCCGTTGCCATTGCCCTTGTTGTTGTTGTCGATCGGGCTCATTGCGCCGCCTGCCGCCACACCTGGCGCACCCGTTCGGCGGTGATGGCCACGATCCGGTCGTCCACCCCCAGGGGAGGGGTAACCGACATTGCGACGTGGGGATACCGTTCTCTGATCTGCTCCAGGCCGCCGATGACGTTGCGTTGGAGGATGAGGCCGGGAAAGAAGAGATAGGGAACGCACATGATCGACGAGACCCGGCGCTCCTGGACCAGTTTGGCGGCGGCCGCGTCCATGGTGGGGTCGCCGTAATGGGACTGGGCCACCGCCACGGCGTAGTCCGTACCCAGGCGGTCCTCGACGAGTTGGCCCAATTCTTCCAGCCAGATGCAGTCGTCGTATTCGGTCTTGGTCCCCGCTTTGACCAGCAGGACTCCCCTGCGGCCCGCGGGATCCACAGATACGGAGTCCGGCGACTCTTCCAGTTCCCGCACCCGTTGGACCACCAGGTCGGCCAGATTGGGGTCGGCGCCCAGACCGTCGGCCAGGTGCAACTGGATACCCGGCAGCCGGCCGCGGACCTCTTCCATGATCTCGTTCATCTCCAGGGTGGCGTGCTTGCCGTTGCCCAACAAGAAGGGCGCCAACACCACCTGATGAAAGCCCCTTTCGTCCAATATCCGGACCGCCTCGGATGGGAAAGGCTCGATGAACTCCAGGCAGGAAAGGACCATCTGGGACTGGTCCAGCTCCAGCATCCCCTGGAGCCGGTTGGCCGCCAGCCGCAGTCCGTCGGGAGTGCTGGGGCATTCCTGGCACCAAGCGGGCGTCTCGGACTCGATCCCTGACGCGGTCTTTGGCTGAAGCCAGGCGCAGGAACACTCGGCTTTGCTGGTGCCCCGCTGGCTGCCGTGGCCCAGAAGCACCACACCCCAGCGGTCCTTGCCGTTATTGTTTTCGTTCACAGGGCAACCTCTTGCAGCGCCAGTCCCAGCAGGGCGTTGACCGTGGCCGCCGCCGCGGAACTGCCGCCGCGCCGGTCCCAGATGGAGATGTAGGGCACGCCGGCCTTGGCCAGTTCGGCTTTGGACTCGGCGCAGGCGATGAAACCCACCGGCATGCCGACGATCAGCGCGGGCGATACCCGGCCTTCTTTCACCATGTCCAATAGGGCCAACAGGGCGGTGGGGGCGTTGCCGACCACGGCGATGGCGCCGTTCAGGCGGGGCGCCAGTTCCCGGATGGCCGCCACGGAACGGGTGGTGCCGTCGGATCTGGCCCGTTGGGCGGTGTTGGGTGTGTCGATCTGGCAGTGGGTGACCAGGCCGCATTTGCTGAGGAGGGCCTTGGATATGCCGACCTCCACCATGCGGACGTCGGTTACCACATCGGCCCTGGCCTTGATGGCGGCGATGCCGCGCGCAACGGCGCCGGGACTGAACCCCACGGCCTTGGCGATCTCCGGGTCGCCTTCGGCGCGCACGATGCGGCACACCACGTAGCGTTCCTCGGCGTTGAGGCCGTCCAACGGGGGCAGGCTGGCCTCGACGACCTCGATGCTGCGGCGGTCAATCTCTTCTGGGAGGAGGGCGTATTTCTCGACTAATGACATGACAATCCCGATATTACCGGTGAGTCATTATAGCCGGTTTCACCGGGTGAGGGCAGGGGGAGCGCCGGTAAGGGGCAGAGAAGGAACAGTGATGGACAGAGAGGGGCCGAGAAGGGGCCGGGGACGGGGCTAGCCGGGGTTTTTGGGGCCTTCGTCGCTCAGGCGGAAGATTTCCCTGGCAACCTGCAGTTCCTCCGGGCCCTTGCGCTCTTTCAGGAACATGGTCGGGTCGTGGAGGAGTTTGTTCACGATGGCCCGGGTCATGGCGTCCAGCGACTCCAGGGCCTCGGCGTCCAGCTTGCCGTTCAGCTTCCGAATGGTCTTGTTCAACTCGAAGGAGCGGACCTGGTCCGCCCGGTTGCGCAGCTCGATCACCGTGGGCAGAGCCTCCAGGTCCAGGCACCACTGCCGGAACTGCTGGGCCTCGCCGGTGGCCAGTTCCTCGGCCCATTCCGCTTCCTTGGCCTTCTTCTCGCGGCTGGCCTGGGACGCCGATTCCAGGTCGTCGACGTCGTTCAAGAATACGTTCTTCACCAGGGCGGCATCGGGGTCGATGTCCCTGGGCACGGCGATGTCGATGAGGAAGAGCGGCCGTTCGGGCCGCGCGGCCATGGCGTCGCCGATCAGGCTCGCTTGCAGCACGTATCCAGGGGAGCCGGTGCAGCCGATGACGATGTCCGATTCCCGCAGAGCCTTGGGCATGCCGTCGAAGGGCACGGCCCGGGCGGAGAGGCTGGCGGCCAACTCCTGGGCCCGCTCGTAGGTGCGGTTGGTCACGGTGATGTCGCTCACTCCGGAAAGGCTCAGCACCTCGGCGGCCAGTTCGCCGGCCTCGCCGGCGCCCACCACCAGGACCTTTCGGTTGGACAGATCGCCCAGCACCGACTTGGCCATCTCGACGCAGGCCCGGCTCACCGAGAGGGCGTTCCTGCTGATCCCCGTCTCGCGCCTGACTCTTCGTCCCACCCGGAGGGCCTGCTGGAATAGCTGGGCCAGGGGCCCCTGGGCGGTGCCGGCGGTGGTCGCGGCTTCGTAGGCGTCGCGCACCTGGCCGATTATCTGCTCCTCGCCCAGGATCATCGAGTCCAGACTGGATGCCACGCGGAACAGGTGGTGGATGCAATCGTAGCCCCGGTAAACGTAGAGATAGCGGTCAACGTCCAACAGGGAGATGCCGAATCTCTCGACCAGGAAGCCCTTCACCCGGTCGGCCCCGGCTTCTGGGCTGGGCCGGGAGCCGTTTCTGGAGATGCCGGGCGTGTCCCCGGTGGCGTCTGAGACGGGCTCTAATATGTAGAACTCGGAGCGGTTGCAGGTGGATAGGATAACGCCGGGCGTGCCCTGAGCCGCCATGGCGCTGAGGGCGCCCGGCAGTTGCTCTTTATTCAATGACAGGAGTTCCCGAATCTCAACCGGCGCGGTCCGGTGGTTGATTCCAACAACTAGGAATTCCAAGTGCTCTCCGGTGGTTTCTGGCGGGATATATCGGTCGGCCGATCGGTTGTGGCCGCTCACCGGGCGGACCCAAGACGCGAGGTGATTGTCATGGAAAGATCGGGAAGCAAGGGTTGGGGAGAGCCTGCAAACCGGACGGTCCCGGCCGGCAAGGTTGCAAAAATCTATAAAAATCTGCTGAAACCTCTTATATTCGGTCTAAAGTTTCAGCCTACATGGGAGTGTAATAGGCCCACACCCCCCTGTCAACGGGCCTGGGCAGGCGGGAGTCCGGCCCGTTTGAGCCCCGGTCAGGCCCCGAACTCAGAGCGCTGGAGCGTCTCCGTTCTGCCGGTCTAGTCGTCCCTCTGGACGGCTGGGACGGGGTCCGCGGCCGCGATCTCGGTCCCGGCCTCATCCACCGCCAGCGTCAGGTGGCGGCTCAAGTTACGTACCGTGGAGTTGGCCGCGGCTCCCAGGGCAAAGGCGGCCACCAACAGCCCTCCGGCGGCGATGGCGATGGGCGCGGTGAATAGGCTGGTCACGGCGCTGGCCTGCAACCCGCCCAGGGGCATGATGCTCCAGGTCATTCCGTAGAACCCCATGACCCTTCCCCTCATCCGGTCCGGCACCATGATCTGCAGAGCGCTTTGGATCGAGATCATATACATCGAATTGAACACGCCCATGATGAACATCAAAGCCATGGCCAGGGCGAGCGAGCCCACGTACTCGGCGGTCAGGGCGAAGGCCGCCACCGCCAGACCGAACAATACCGCGCCGCCGATGATCGCCAGGCCACGGTTGGGCACGCTCCCCCGGGCGCCCATCCACAGAGTATTGAGCAGGGCGCCCGCTCCGCCCATTCCCAGGAGCATGCCCTG
>JACZXN010000337.1 GCA_022571575.1 Chloroflexota bacterium
GAGTATATTCCTGCACACGGCGGCAGTGGACATCACGGAGGAAGCAATGGCCCTAACCCAGGAACAGATGGCGGCTACACCGACGGCGCTGGCGGGCGTCCGGGTCGTGGATTTTACCTGGGTAAGGGCAGGTCCCTGGGCGACCCGCTGGTTGGGCGCGCTGGGGGCCGAGGTGATAAAGGTGGAATGGCCTCTGAACGAGAGGGGCAGGACCACCGGCGCGGCGCCTCCCGGCATGACGCCAAACCTTAACACCGCGACCAACTTCAACGACACCAACGCCAACAAGAAGGGCATCACCGTCAACCTGCGCACCGAAAGGGGCCTGGAACTGATCAAGAGACTCATCACGGTATCGGACGTGGTGGTCGAGAACTTCAGCGCCAGGGCGTTGCGGAGCTGGGGCCTGGGTTACGAAGAACTGCGCAAGCTCAAGCCGGACATCATCTACGTCTCCCAGTCCGGGTTCGGCCATACGGGCCGGCACCGCGACTACCTCACCATGGGACCGATCGCCCAGGCTTTCTCGGGCCTGACCTTCCTCTCGGGCCTGCCCGGCGAGCCCCCGGCGGGATGGGGCTGGTCCTACCTGGACGACACCGGCGGCATGTACATAGCCTTTTCCACCCTGACTTCTCTCTACCGCCGCAACATCACCGGCCAGGGCCAGCACGTGGACCTGTCTCAGATGATCGTCGGCGCAACCTTGAACGGCTCCGCCCTGCTGGACGCCACAATCAACGGCCGTCCCTCACGCAGGGAAGGATACCCCCCGGGCAACCGGGCTCATTGGCCCGGCACCCCCATGGTCAACAACTACCGGGGGCCCACCACGGCTCCGCATAACGCCTACCGCACCAAGGGCGGCGGCTACAACGATTGGTGCGCCATCGCCTGCTTCACCGAGGAGGAATGGCGCGGGTTGGTGGCGGTGATGGGCTCTCCCCAGTGGGCCACATCGGCCAAGTTCGCCACCCTTGGCGGCCGTCTCCAGCATCAGGAGGAGCTGGACCAGGGGATTCAAGAGTGGGCCCAAACCCTTGAGAAGTACCAACTGATGGAACGGTGCCAGGCGTCAGGCGTGCCTGCCATGCCGGTGCAGAGCACCGAGGACCGGGTGGAGCATGACCCACAGCTTCGCCACCGGGAGATGTACCTGGACCTGGAGCACCCGGTGGTTGGGCTGCGCAAGTTCCAGAACGCTCCCTTCAAGCTCTCCGAGACTCCGGCTCTCAACTTCCAGCCCGCTCCCCTCATCGGCCAGCACAACCAGGAGATCTATGAAGGCATGCTGGGTCTCAGCCACGAGGAGTTCGTGGCCGGGTATGAAGACGGCACCTTCTGGCCAAAGACCATGGACCGCTACCCCTACATGGATGACATGATCAGGGCAGACCCTTTGCCGTTCACCGGCCGGGCCGCCGCACCCAAAAAGGAGCCGCCGCCAACCGAGACCGCTGCCGCCAACGCCGGTCTTGAGCCCGGCCCATTATCCGGCCTGCGAGTGCTGGAGTTGGCCGACGAGAAGGGGCAGTTCTGCGGGAAATTGATGGCCGATCTGGGGGCCGAGGTCATCAAGATCGAACCCACCGGAGGCGAACCCTCCCGGACCGTGGGGCCCTTCCTGGACGACATACCCCACCGGGAGCGCAGCCTCTCCTTCTGGCACTACAACACCTCCAAACGGGGCATCACCCTCAACCTGGAAACCGAGGATGGGCGGGAACTTTTCCGGAGACTGGCCGCCACGGCCGACGTTATCCTGGAGACCTTTGCCGCCGGCTACCTGCCCTCTCTGGGCCTGGGATACGATGACCTCGCCGCAACGAATCCCCGGCTGATCATGTGCTCGCTGACCCCCTTCGGCCAGACCGGGCCCTGGCGCGACTTCCTGGCCGGCGACCTGCTGCACATGGCGGCAGGGGGGCAGATGGGCTGCTGCGGCTACGACAAGGAGGACGTGCCTGGGGAGATCCCCATCGCCCCCGGCGGCGGCAACGCCTGGCACATCGCCAGCCACTACGCCTACATGGCGATAACCGCCGCCCTGGTGTACCGCACCAACTCCGGGCGAGGCCAGTATATCGACGCCTCGGTTCACGACGCCTGCGCCCTCACCACCGAGATGCACGTGAATACCTTCATCTATCAGGGGGACGTGGTGATGCGCCAGACCGGCCGCCACGCCGCGGCGTCGCCGACTCCCCTGAGTCAACTGCGCTGCAAAGACGGCAAGTACGTGAACGCCTCCGCGTCGCGGGTTACGCTCCGGCAATTCCCGGCGTTGGTCGAATGGCTGGATTCCCATGGCCTGGCGGAGGACCTCAAGGAGGAACGCTACCAGGACCCGGCGGTTTTCGCGGCGAGCGGCGATCACTTCAACGATGTGGTCGCCAACTTTGCCAAGCATTTGACCCGCGATGAGTTGGCCCACGGCGGCCAGGAGCGGGGGTTCAACTGGGGAGCGGTTCGGGCGCCCGATGAGCTGGTGGATGATGGCCACCTGAATGACCGCGGCTTCTGGGTCGATGTGCCGCATGCTGAACTGAGCCGAAGCTTCAAATACCCCGGGCCCGCCGCGATCTACAACGGCTCGCCCTGGCGGATTTCATGCCGGGCCCCCCTGATCGGGGAGCACAACGAGGAGATCTACTGCGGGGAACTGGGGCTGCAAAGGACGGAGCTGGCTTACCTGGCGGAAGCGGGGGTGGTGTAGGACCGGCGATCATTTTCGATTAGAAAACCCACGGGGTTGGTGTTATGTCAGTGAAAGGCGAATTAGGCGAATTCAAAGTAGTCCGGGAACCAAACGTCATGGTCCCCATGAGGGACGGGGTCAAGTTGGCCGCGGATGTGTTCAGACCAGACGCCCCCGGCCGGTACCCCGTATTGGTCACCAGAGGCCCCTACGGTAAAGACGGCTACGTTGGCAATCCGGACCACTCCATCTGGTATTTCGCCAAGCACGGCTACGTGGTGGTCAGCCAAGACTGCC
>JACZXN010000338.1 GCA_022571575.1 Chloroflexota bacterium
GGGGTGGCGGGGATAGGTGGGAACGATGGATGTACCCAGTTTGATCTTGGCTGTAGATGCCCCGGACGCAGCAAAAGCCGCGAAGCAGGTCATGCTGTCCAGGCTGGCCCCGCCGGCGGTCATCCAGGCCGCGTGGATGCCCAGTTCCTCGGCCCGTTGGATATTGCCCTGGACCTCGGCAATGGTGCTGCCCTTTACCGCCACTCCGACCAACTTCTCCGCCATGGTTGCACCCCGTTCTATTCTTGAATCGTTCGGTTCGGGCCAAGGAAACCATGACCGGAGCGGGGTGTCAAGCCAGGGGGACGTAGCGGCTAGCGGTCAGCTTTCAGCCGGTAGATGCCGCCGCCCTGGGAGAGGGCGTAGATCTCGCCTTGCTCGTCTTCCCCGAAGGATGTGATCATGAAACCGGAGTCGACCAGCAGCGAGTGTCCGACGGCTTCGCCGTTCTCGAACCGGAAGCCGTGCACCTCTCCGGAACAGAAGTCGCCGTACAGATAGGTCCCGGCCAGGGAGGGGATCTCTGTTCCCCGGTACACGTACCCGCCGATCACCGAGCAGCCTCCATCGGTGGCGTATTCGACGACCGGCAGTAGGGTCCCGGACGGGTCGCAGCCCGTGCGGGGCGAGAAGCAGTGCCCGCCCTCCAGGGTGTTCCAGCCGTAGTTGCCGCCCCGCAACACCAGGTTGACCTCCTCATAGCTGCTCTGGCCCACGTCGCCGGTCCAGAGGTCCCCGTTCCGCCGGTCGAAGGAGAAACGCCAGGGATTCCTGAATCCATGGGCCCAGATCTCGCCCCTGGCGCCGGGGGAGCCAACAAATGGGTTGTCCGGGGGGACCCGGTATCGATTATCGGGCGCGGCATCCGGTCCAAGCCCGGATACGTCGATGCGCAGGATGGACCCCAGCAGGGTGGACACGTCCTGGCCGTTGCCCTGGGGGTCCCCGCCCAGGCCGCCGTCGCCCAGGGAGATGTACAACATGCCGTCGGGCCCAAAGGCGAGTTGCCCGCCGTTGTGGTTCTTGTAGGGTTGGGGAATCTCCAGCACCACAAGTTCGCTTTCCGGCACGGCCACGCCGGCGCTGGAGGCCTCGGTGAACCGGGAAACCACCGAACGGCGGGGATCGGCGGCGGAGTAATAAACGTAGAAGTGGCCGTTGGCGTCAAAGTCCGGGTCGAAGGCCAACCCCAATAGGCCCTCCTCGTTCCCGGCGTCGCTGACCCGGTCCCGGATGTCCAAGAACACGTCTGCTTCGGATCGTTCCGGGGCCTCCGGGCTGACGGGGAAGGACCGCACCCGGCCGGTCTGCTCGGTCACGAAAAGCCGGCCGCCGGCCTGGACCAGGTTGGTCAACCGGCTGAAGGTCAGGTTTTCAAACACACGCTCCAGCGTTACGCCCTGGAACTCAGGCGTGGATGATGGCGATTGAGGTATTACCGTGGGCGGTGGCGGGGAAGATTGCTGGGCGGCAGCTATAGTCGCCGATGGCGGTGTTGGCGGAGAGGATCGCTTAGTGGCAGTTGCGGCCGGTGATGGTGGCGACGTTTCCTGGGTGGCGGCGCCGCCGCAAGCCACGGCCAACACCAACGCCGTGATGGAGACCGCGATCGCCAAGGGGCTGCTAGGTATACGAATGGCCATAGGAGATATTCTACCCGTATCGTCCCTTCCTCATAAGATTGAGCCCGCAGCCAGGCACGGTTACAATCTAAACGGATACAGGGCTGAACGGATGCGAAAGTGCAACTTGTTGCCAAAAGGGGAGACATGAGCGCAACCCAACGCTGGACAGAGATGATCCGGGTGGAGCATGCCCAGTCGGACAGTAGGCGGAAGGACGAGCCCCAGCCCGCGGATTCATGGACCAACTTTGCCCAGCAGTTCAAGGCTGACCCCCGGCGCACCGACGACCTTCTGGTCAACCGTCTGCGGGAGTTGGTCACCCAAGACCAAGTGGTCTTGGACGTGGGCGCCGGCGGTGGCCGGTTGGCGCTGCCCCTGGCCCTTTCCGGCAAGAAAGTGATCGCCGTTGAGCCGTCGCCCAGCATGTGCCGGGTGCTGCGGGAGGTGGCCGCCGAATCTGGCGTGACCAACGTGCAGGTCGTGGAGTCGGGCTGGCTGGAAGCTGACGTCCCCAAGGTTGACGTCGCCCTCTGCTGCCACGTCCTCTACGTGGTTCAGGAGATAGAGGCCTTCGTCCGCAAGCTGGAGGAACACGCCGCCCGCGTCCTGGTGGTGCTGTACCAGGCCCCGCCCCAGTCGCAGGTCTACCCTCTCTGGGAGATGGTGCACGGTGAGCCGCGCCTGCCCCTGCCCAGCCTTCCCGAGTTCCTGGAAGTCCTGGACCAGTTGGGCATCGGTCCGGAGGTCGAGGTGGTTCACACAGAGCGCAACCGGGGATACGACAACCTGGAGGCGGCCAAGGAACAGATCGCCCGCCGTCTTTACGTGTTGCCGAAGTCGCCGGAGATGGAGCTTCTGGAGTCCCTGCTGCCCCAGGTCCTGGAGGAACGGGACGGTGGGTTCTCGATCAAGGGCGCGGAGCCCCTGGAGCCCAGGGTCGTCTCCTGGCGGCCTGGGAATTAGCCGGCGGAGTTTTGCTGGAGTTGGGCCCGCGAAGCAGGCCGTCTGATCAGGAACAGCGACCCGGCCATCCCCACCGCCGACCCAGCGGAGGCCATGGCGAAGGTCCAACTCATGCTTATGTGGTCGGCCACCGCCCCTCCCACCGTTGGCGAGATGGCGCTGCCCAGTCCCGCGCCCACCGCCATCAACCCGAAGGCGGCGGCCGAGAACTGGACGGGCACGTAGTCTGCCGAGGACGCGGCGCAGATGGTGTATGCGGCCCGCAGCGTGACCCCCAACAGGATGGAGGCGATGACGAATGTGGCCATCCCCGGGAGCGTGGCCATCAAGATGAACGCCACGCCCTGCAACAGGAAGGAGTAGAAGAACGCCTGCCCCCGGCTGAACCGGTCCGGCAGCCGG
>JACZXN010000339.1 GCA_022571575.1 Chloroflexota bacterium
ACAAGTCAGGGCCGCCGACGGCCCGGCAAAAGGCGGCCCACTCCTCTTCGGTCCGCACCGCGATGGCGCACCACCGGTCGTCGCCCTGGCACCGGTAGACCCCGTGGGGGGCCGCGAAAGGGTCCCGGTTGCCGATGCGCGGCGGCAACCGCCCGGTGGACTGGTAATCGAGTATGGCCGGCCCGGCGGTCACCGCGCCGGACTTGAAGATGGACGATTCCATGGTGGCCGGCCGCCCGGTCAACCGGCGCCGCAGCAGGGCGCCCATGATGGCCACGGGCTGGAGCACGCCGGTGTGATAGTCGGAGTATGACGTGTTGATGGTGGCCGGCGGTTCCCCTTCTTCGCCGGACATGAGCGAGACGCCGCCCATGTGCTGCACCAAGATACCGTAGGACTTGTAGGTGTAGTAGGGGCCGATGCCGCCCAGGCCGGTCTGCCACATCAAGATGATGTCGGGACGCAGGCGCCGCAACTCCGGAAAGTCGATGCCCCAGCGGTCCAGGATGTTGCGCCGGAAGTTGGTCATGAACACATCGCTGACCTTGACCAACTCTTTGAACACCTCCAGTCCGTCCGGTGTGCGCACGTCGATGGTGATCCGCTTCTTCGCCCGCTGAAATTCCGGTTGCCCGCCGCCCCGGGACCAAGCGGGGATGAAGTTCATCTCGTCCAGGACCGTGTTGGTCTCGATCTTGATGACCTCGGCGCCCAGGGAGGCCAGGATGCGGCCGGTCATGGGCAGGGCCACGTACGGGCCCAACTCCAGGACCCGTATGCCTTCCAGGGCTTTCCCGCCCGGCGTTTTCATCGTAGAGGTCTGGCTGGTCATGGCAACATCATTCCTAGATCACTCCCTGGGAACGGAGGGAAGCCAGTTCGGTCCCGCTGAGGCCCAGGTCTCCTCCGTAGATGGCGTCGTTGTCCTGACCCAGGTGCGGGGCGGGCCTGGTCGACGGGGAAACCTCCTCGCTGTCGAACACGCCCAGGGGATACTTCAGACTGCCGGCCTCGGCGTGGTCCAGGTCGAACCAGAAGTTGCTGGCCTCAAGCTGGGGGTCCGAAAGCAGGTCGGCCACGGTGTTGACCGGAATGAAAACCAGGTTCCGCGCCTGTCCCTGGTGGAAGAGCTCCTCCGCGGTGAAGCGGGTGGTGAAGTCGATGACCAGGGCGGTGATGATGTCGTTGTAGGGCGCGCGGTCCTGGTTGCCGCCCTTGTAGTCATCGTTCAGTATCTCTTCGTTGCCGGTGACCTCGTACATCCACTGGGACAGGTTCTCCCACTCCCGGGGGGTGATGATCCCCGCGGAGATCCAACCGTCCTTGCAGGGGTACGCCCCCAGAGGGATGACCAGGGTAGAGGTGGTGCCCACCCTGGTCACGTTCTCGCCGCGCTGCATCCAGGCCAGCGCGGGATGGGCGTCGGTGTAGTAGGTGATCATCGCTTCCTGCATGGAAACGTCGATGTACTGCCCCGTACCTCCCTGCATGTCCCGGTAGAACAACGCACCCATGATAGCGGTGGCCGCATGCTGCGCGCCGGG
Organism: Chloroflexota bacterium; assembly: GCA_022571575.1. The sequence continues at coordinate 1,545 of JACZXN010000339.1, forward strand.
GAAGTGGGACTGCTCGTTGCCCTGGCGCAGCGGTGGGCCGTCGGGGTCGCCGGTGATCTGCATGAAGCCGCTGGCGGCCAGAGAGATCAGGTCCGTGGACCGGTAGTCCTTCCACGGGCCGGTCTGGCCGAAGGGGGTGATCGAGGCCATCACCAGTCCTGGATTGCCGGCCTTGAGGGTGTCGAAATCCAGGCCCAGGGACTTCATATGGCCCACCGGGAAACTCTCGATCACCACGTCGGCGGAAGCGGCCAGCTTCTTGAACAGGCCCTGTCCCTGGGAACTCTCCAGGTCCAGGGTAACCGAGCGTTTATTGGTGTTGTAGAACAGGAAGTAGGCGCTGCGCTCGGGACCGGGTTGGTCTTCCCCAGGCTGGATTCCGATAAACGGCGGCCTTTTTCGGGCTGCGTCGCCGCCGGGGGGTTCCACCTTGATCACGTCCGCGCCGTAGTCGGCCAGCAATTTGCCGCAGAAAACGCCCTCGGGGCCGGCCAGGTCCAGGATGCGGTAGGGCGGCAGCAGGACGCCTTCAGCGGGAGTTTGGAAGGGCATATTTACCTTGATGGAGCCTGGGCATGCAGCCGCCTGAGCGGCATTGGCGATTGTAGTTAGCCCCTTGGGCGCAGTCAAGGCTAAATCCCCCGGACGCTTATCAAGCAGGCTTGAACCTACTGCTATAATCATCCAGGCTGAAAAGGATCAAGGAACGTATGAGAACACTCTTAGCAACCACACGTGACCGGTTTCTCCTGGCCCTCCAGTATAAGGACTACCGCAATCTGTGGATCGCCACCACCTTCTCCGCCTCCGCCGCCTGGGCGCTGATCATCGCCCGGGGCTGGCTGGCCTTCGAGATCACCGACGGCTCGCTCTGGGTCGGGATCGTCACCTTCGCGGCCATCGCGCCCAGGGTGGTCTCCACCCCCATCGCGGGGTTCCTGGCCGACCGGTTCGACCGGCAGCGATTATTGAAGTGGATCTTCGCTCTGAACATGGGCAACAACATCCTGCTGGCCGTGTTGGTCATGAGCGGGCATGCGGGACCCTGGACTCTCACGTTCCTGGCCCTGGCCAACGGCACCCTGCGCGCCGCTCAGATGACCACGGCCACGGCCCTGATACCCAACCTGGTGCCCAAAGAGCACCTCCTGAACGCCATCGCCTTGAACCAGGCCACCCAACAGGGGGCGCGGATGGCCGGGGCTCTGGCCATCATCCCACTTCTGGGCTTCGTCAATATCGATTCGGCCTTCTGGCTCACCAGCGTGTTCTATCTGTTCGGCTTCTATTGGGTCTCCCGGGTCGCCATCCGTTCCACCGGCGTGATCGACAAGAGCCAGGGATTCTGGACCAACATGCTGGCCGGGTTCGTCTACGTCTACCAGCGGCCAACCATCATGGCCATGATCCTGCTGGTATTGGCCCACTGCGCCCTGACCAT
>JACZXN010000340.1 GCA_022571575.1 Chloroflexota bacterium
ATCAGGTCGGCGGCCGCCAGAAAATCTCCCAAAGACAGGCCGTGAGCGGCGGCCGCGTCACTGAGACCGGCCATCAGCCCCTCCGAGGGGTCGTTGGGCGTCGAGGCAGTCTTGAAATACCGGGGAGGCTGCCCTTCTTGGGCGACCACAAAGTCGGTGAATGTCCCACCCACGTCGATGCCGATCACGTACACGGTAATCTACTCTCCAGATTTATTTCGCCGGTTTGAACTCTTCTCACCAAGCGAATCTTCGCCCCAAACCGGTCATTCTGAGGAGCGGCGCGACGAAGAATCCCGTTACTCCTAACATGCCAAGTGCGAAAAACGAGACCCCTCGCTTCGCTCGGGGTGACAGAGGTACTCCGGGTGACCGAAGTACTCGGAGTGACAGAAGTACTCGGGGTGACCGAAGTAGGGATACCTCAAACAATGCGGCATGTGATCACTTTCAATCGAGGCACAGACCCAGCATGCCTGCATCCTCGCCCTAAACGTACCGGGGCGCCACGTCGAATGGAAGGCCGAAGGCGTGTTTGCCGATCAGTTCCAGGGCGTCGAAGCCGCCGATGGGGTGCATGGTGCCGGCCCGGACGTCCCGGTAGTACCGCTCCAGGGGCCGCCCCCTGGCCAGGGCCGCGCCGCCGACCATGTCCACCGCCTTGTTCACCACGTCCTGGGCCGCCTTCATGCAGAAATACTGCATGCCCACGGCCTCCATCAGGGTGGCGTCGTCCCTGGCGTTTTCGCCGTCCAAACGCGTGGCCACCTTCACCTGGAAGGCCCAGGCGGCGTTCAGGGTGATGTCCATCTCCGCCGCCAGGAACTGGTGGCCGGGGTAATAGCTCTCGGGGTGTTTGAAGGGGATACGGGTCCTCCCTTTGGTCTGCTCGATGGCGAAGTCCCGGGCGGCCTTGGCGATGCCAAGATAGATCGCGGCGAAGCTGCCGCCGTGCCAGGCCCAGAGGCCCCTGGCGAACCGGTCCCATTCCCAGGGCTTATGCCAGATCACCGCCTCATCGGACACGAACACGTTTTGAAGTGTCCAACTGTGGCTCTGACTGGCCCGCATCCCCAGGGTGTCCCAATCGTTCAGGCAGGTCAGTCCCTCGGCGTCCCTGGGCAGGACGAAGATCATGGCCATCTCGCCTTCGTCCGGGTCATCGTAGATGGCGGAGCTGGCGAAGAGGTCGCCGCCGGGGCTGTTGGTGGCGAAGGCCTTGCGGCCGTTGATCAGAAAGCCGCCGTCGGTCTTGGTGGCCTTCACGGTGGTGTAGCCCAACCCCGTGATGCCTTTCATCGAGTCCACCTGGGGATCGGTGATCGCGGCGAAGACCATCAGTTTCTCGGCGGCGATCCGCTCCAGAAGGGCCCGGGGATGGTCGTCTCCGGCCCTGATCAGGTCGCACATGACGAAGGGCAGCCCGAAATGCATGTTGACGGCCAGGGCGGTGACCCCGTCCCCCTGGGCCAGGCGGTTCTGGGCGATGCAGACTTCCAAGAGCGACGCCCCGCCTCCGCCCATGTCCGCCGGTATGGGCATGGAGGTGTAGCCCGAGTCCCTGAGGGCGTTCATGTTCTCGAAGGGATAGCTGTTCTCAGCGTCGTGCTGGGCCGCCCGCTGGGCGAAGTCGTCGGCGTGTTTGGCGGCCAGGTCGTGCCACTTACGCTGGGAGTCGGTGAGTTGGTCCATCATGGCCGCTTCCTCCATGTATATCCGGGTATATCCGGCAGGTCTGTCCGGCAAGGGAATCTGGAATGGAAATCCGGCGAGCCGGTCCGGAATGGAAGCCTGGCGAGCCGGTCCGGTCAGCCGGTCTGGCATGGGGACGCGGCGAGCCGCTCGAAGGCACGGGTATTCTAGCGTTGGGAAACGGCCCCGTCCAACCAGACATCGGGGCTGCCCCGCAACGTTACTTCCCTGGTCCCTGGGGCCCGGCCCACGAAACCCTGCAACACCAGAAAAGCGGTGACGGCGCGGCCCAAGGCCCCGCCCAGGTGCTGCCGCCGCTCCGTCCAGTCCAGGCAGCCAAAGGCGAAATTTCCCGTTGACCCGGCGGCCCCGGCCAGGTCCACTCCCCGGTCCTCCATCGCCCGGAGTCCTTTGGAGCTCAGGCGGTAGCCGACCCGGTTGCCGGAAGCGGGCAGCGGGTCTTCCTCAAGCCAACCCAGACCAAGCATCTGGTCCATCAACGCCACTCCGGCCACCCCGGCCAGGTGTCCGTAACAGGTCCGGGCCCGGCGCAGGGGAGAGTCGCGCCGCACTTCCCGCTCCGCCTGGGAGCTGAGTTTGGGCCGCATCCTGATGGGCCCTTGGGCGGTTGGCTCATCCAAGGTGTTCCGTGGCATGTTCCGTTACCTCCGTTTCCACCGTTCCGTGAAATCTGGGACGTCTGGCCGGACCTGGGTATAAACCAAATGGCGGGGCCGGCGTTTCCACCGGCCCCGCCGCGATTGCTCTGAGGTTTCATAGCCGAAGTTTAAGACCGTGCGCGGCCTTTTCAGCCGCCGCCGAGGGCGGGCAGGAAATGCACCTCGCTGTTCTCCTGCACCTTTTGCAGCATCCCCAACTGGCTGGTCTCGCCGTCGACTATCACGGCGATGCCGGGGATCAGGTCCTCCTCCATCTCGTCGCAGAGGAATTCCTTGACCCCTGGGTACTGCTTCTCCAGGTTGTTGATCACCTGGCGGACGGTACTGCCTTCCACCTGGATCTGCTGCTTACCGCCGGTGAGCTGTTGCAGCTTGGGCGGGATCCATACCTCCGGCATCCGAGCCTACCTGCCCTCTTTGGCCCAGAGGGCCTCCAAGACCTTGTCCGGAGACATGGGCAGAGCGTTCATCCGTACCCCGATGGCATCGTAGATCGCGTTGGATATGGCGGCCATGGGGGGCACGATGGGCACCTCGCCGACGCCCCGGACCCCGTATGGGTGGTTGGGGTTGGCCACTTCCACGATCACCGTGTCGATCAT
>JACZXN010000016.1 GCA_022571575.1 Chloroflexota bacterium
GTATAAATCCGTACATCTCCCTCTGTCACCCCGAGTGCAGCGAGGGGTCTCGTTGTTCTCGGTCGGCGCTGGTAGGTTAGCAACGAGATTCTTCGCTTCGCTCAGAATGACAGTTCCGGTGCAAGGCCCCTAGAGGAGAAAGGCCAGGATGGGGGCGTCGCGCGGAGGTTCAATTCCATCTGGTCATGGCGTTAGTTCCCAGACGAAACCGCCTCGGCGGGCTCCCGCAGGGGACGCCGGGGCGGCCGGGCGATGTACATCAGCACGGCCGAGACCAGATAGGCCACCACCATGGCGCCGTATAGGACATCGTAATTGCCGGCCACCGATCTGATCGTTGAGGCCAGGGCCGGCCCCAGGCCAAGGGCAATCATCTGCATCGGCGAAAAGTAGCCGAGAATCGTGCCGTACGAGCCGCGGCCGAAATATTGGGCCAGCACCATGTTCTCCAGCGACCCAAGTCCCCCGGAAAATACTCCCCAGACGATGGCGAAGACCAACGCCGTCGCCAGGGAGTCCACCGCGATCAAGAACGCCGTCATCCCACCGGCCCCAACCATCATGATGAGCAGACACCGGCGGGGCGTGATCCGGTCCGCCAGGTAGCCCCAGACCAGGTTGGCCACCGCCAGGAAGGTGCCGAGACTCAAGACGCCGGCGGCGGCCGCGATGGAAAGCCCGGCGTCCTCAACCAGATAGGGCACCAAGCTGAAGCCGGTGGCGCTGGAAGCCATGGTCCCCAAGAAGGTGATGGTGACCAACAACCAAAAGGCGCGGGTCCTGGTGGCTTCTCTGGCCGTCCAACTGAACTCCGGCGTAAAACCCCGGGCCCTCGCCGCCGCCGGATGCTTGGAATTGTTCCACGCTGTCCCCATCGGGCAGCAGGCCGATGTCCTCGGGCCGGCGCCTCATGAACAGCATCACCGGCAGTATCAGCATCAGACTCAACACACCCATGTACCGGTACGCCGCCCGATAGCCCTGCCGGACGGCGATCACCGAGATTATCTGGATGTTTATCGCTCCCGCCGTGGGCCGGAAGATGGAAACCATTGCCAGGGACATGTTGCGCCGCCGCCGGAAGAAGTTGACCGCAGCGGTGCGTGGAACCAATCCGATCAGGGCTGAATTGACCATCATTCGGCCAATCACAAATCCGGCGTAGAACTGCCACACCGCATCGCCGCCGGCGAGTATGAAGTAGCAGACCCCGGCGATGACCAGTGCGAAGGGCATGAGCCACCGGGGTCCGATTCGGTCGGCCAACCTGCCGATAAAGGGGGCCACTATCCCCGAGCCCCAGGTGCCGAGAGAGGATGCGAAGGCCAGGCTGCCATCCTCCCACCCGTTTTCCTCGGTGATGTAGACCTGGATGCCGCCCAGCACCACCTGGGTCAGCCCACTGGCGGCGAAGGTGGCGATGGCCGAGATGGCAAGTATCAGCCATCCGTAGTAGAAGGGCGTCTTCGGACGCCAGTCAGATATGGATCGAAGCATCTTCCTCGGGGGCCGGCCGGGCCGGTCCAAATACTGCCGGGTAGACGTCCGCTGTTAGAGCAACCATGCCCCAGCGGAGCAACCGTCCAATGATACAGCAACCAGTGCCTGCCAACCACGAAATCTCCGGCCCGCCCCAGCGAAAGTCCGGGACGCCAGACTGGCCCGCTCTGGTCTTGAGCACGCCTATGAGCACCGCCTGACAGGTGATACATTGAGGTTGAAGGTACTAGGGGGTGGGTACCAGCCAGATGCACGCGCCCAACCAACCGGAAGATAGCGGCTCGGTAAGCCACGGCCACAGCCACGGAGCGGTGGACGGGGAGATATTGGCCAGCGACCGGGGAATCTGGGCCACCAAGATCTCTTTGGCGGCGCTGTTGGCGACGGCCGTTTTCCAGTTGGTGGTCTTCGGCTTCACCGGAAGCGTGGCCCTCCTGGCCGACACCATCCACAACTTTGGCGACGCCGCCACCGCCATCCCTCTGTGGGCGGCCTTCACGCTGTCCCGAAGACGACCCACCAAACGCTTCAACTACGGCTACGGCAGGGCCGAAGACCTGGCCGGACTGCTGATCGTTCTATCCATCTTGGCCTCGGGCATCATCGCCGCCTATCAGTCCATCAGCCGGCTGAGCGACCCCCCGGAGATCGACTACATCTGGATCGTGGCATTGGCGGCCGTGATCGGTTTCGCGGGCAACGAAGGGGTGGCCCTATTTCGGATCAAGATCGGCAAGGAGATCGGCAGCGCGGCGCTGATCGCCGACGGCCATCACGCCCGGGCCGACGGACTGACCAGCCTGGCGGTCCTCTTTGGGGCCATCGGCGTTTGGCTGGGCTACCCTCTGGCCGACCCGATAGTGGGACTGGTGATATCCGCCGCCATTTTACGTATAGTTGTTGAGACCTCCAAATCGGTGTTCTCCCGGCTGCTGGACGGCGTCGAGCCCGAGGTGCCCGACGAGGTCCGGAACGTGACCGCGGTCACCGATGGAGTGCGGGAAGTCGCCGAGGTCCGGGTACGCTGGCTGGGGCATAAGATGCTGGCGGAAGTGAATATCGCCGTGGACCCCAGCCTTTCGGTATCGGCCGGGCACGACATCGCCGAGGAAGTGCATCACCGGCTGCTACATCACCTGAAATATCTGTCCAACGCCACGGTGCACGTGGACCCCGTGGGCCTGGCCGGCGAGGAACACCACCGGCACGGACCCGGCAACACGGAACACACGGAACACACGGAACACACGGAAGAGCAGGGTCATGCCCACGGCCCTGAGCATGGCCACGACGGTTCCCAACCTTGATCATTTCCCCAAACGTAACACTCAGTCAGCGGCAATCAATACAAAAGAGGACTGAAACATGCCCCTTGAACGCTCGGAGGTTGAATACATCGCCTCCCTGGCCCGCATCGGTCTCACCGAAGAGGAGATCCAACTGCTTAGTGAACAACTCTCCGATATCCTGGAGCAATTCGAAGTGCTCAAGGAACTGGACACCTCGGGCGTAGCGCCCACCGGTCACGCCGGCGGACTCCAGACCGTGATGCGCGAGGATGTGGCCCAGGATTCCCTGGACTCGGAAGACGTGCTGAAGAACGCGCCGCGCCGGGAGGGGGAATTCTTCCGGGTCAACGCGGTGCTGGAGGAGTAGGGCGTGGCGGAACTCAACTGGCTCAGTATCCAGGAAGCCCACGCCCAGCTAACATCGCGGCAGATCAGCTCGGTGGAGCTCACCCAGGCCTGTTTGGACCGGATCGACGCCGTGGAAGACCGGGTCCAGTCTTTCCTGGCCCTGACCCCGGAGATCGCTCTGGCCCAGGCCAAGGAGGCCGACCGCATGCTGGCCGCCGGAGAAGGCGGACCGTTGACCGGGGTGCCGGTCCAGATCAAGGACGTGCTGTGCACCGAGGGCGTGCCCACCACCTGCGCCTCCCGCATGTTGGAGAATTTCGTGCCGGTCTACAACGCCACCGCCGTGGAACGGCTGATGGGCCGGGGCGCGGTGATGCTGGGCAAGGGGAACATGGACGAATTCGCCATGGGGTCTTCCTGCGAGAATTCGGCCTTCCACCCCACCAAGAATCCCTGGGACCTGGACCGGGTGCCCGGCGGCAGCAGCGGCGGCGCGGCCGCTTCGGTGGCCGCCGGCGAGACCATCTACTCCCTGGGCTCGGACACCGGGGGGAGCGTCAGGCAGCCGGCGTCCCTCTGCGGCGTGGTGGGACTGAAACCCACCTACGGGCTGGTCAGCCGCTACGGGCTCATCGCCTTTGCGTCGTCTCTGGACCAGATCGGCCCGGTGACCCGGACCGTGGGGGACTGCGCCTTGGTGCTGAACGCCATCGCCGGTCACGACCCGCGGGACGCCACCTCCGTGGCCCGGGAGCCCCAGGACTACTCGGCGAGTCTGGGCCAGGACATCAAGGGGTTGCGCTTGGGGGTGCCGGAAGAGTATTTCGTGGACGGGATGGAACCGGGCACGCGGAAGGCCGTCGAGGAGGCCTTGTCCACTTTAGAGGGGTTGGGCGCGTCGGTGCGGCCGGTTTCCCTGCCGACCACCCGGTACGCATTGGCCTGCTATTACATCATCGCGCCCTCGGAATGCTCGGCCAACCTGGCCCGCTACGACGGCGTCAAATACGGCTATTCCTATCAGGACACCGACGACATGTGGGAGGCCCTGGAGAAGACCAGGCAGCACGGCTTCGGACCAGAGGTCACCCGCCGGGTGATGCTGGGCACCTACGCCCTTTCCAGCGGCTATTACGACGCCTATTACCTGAAGGCCCAGCAGGCGCGGACGCTGATCAGACAGGACTTCGACCGGGTGTTCCAAGAGGTGGACGCGCTGGTCACGCCGACCTCTCCGGTCACGGCGTTCAAGATCGGGGAGAAGATCGGCGACCCGGTGCAGATGTACCTCATCGACGTCTGCACGGTGCCGGTGAACATCGCGGGACTGCCCGGCCTGTCGGTGCCCTGCGGGTTCTCCGAGGGCCTTCCGGTGGGGATGCAGCTCATCGGCCCCCATTTCTCCGAGGACACGCTGTTGCGGACCGCCCACGCCTATGAATCGGCCACCGAATGGGGCAAGGCCCGGCCGGCAGTATGACTGAGATATGAAACGGGCCCCGGAGTGATATCTCCGGGGCCCGTAAACCGGTCAGTGGTGGTCCTTACGGACGGACGGACCGCCAGTCGGTTTGGTTATACTTGTAATCAGCGTACCGGTCGGCCCACGCGTGGGCGGCGGATGCGAAGTGGGAGAAGAAGCCGCTCCCTGCCTCAGAGTCTTGACGCCCGTACGCGCCGATGGTCCGTTGATTTTTTCCGATGCTTAGAGTTGCCATGATGTTCCTCGATTCTTTCAATGTGGGCTGGGATCTGTTCTGGGCGTCCTATCCGGCATCCTGGTCTGTCTGGTTGAGTGCGAACGCTCCCCGTCCGTTCGTCCTGGATAAATGACAGCCACTAACTTAATATTAGCTACATCCCATTGGTTTGTCAAGCTCCTAATTTTTAGTTAGAATAATCCCTAATGGGATAGTCCCTGAACGCCGTGGCATTAAACTAAGACCTACCACCGCGGCGAGGAGCGTCATGGACTGCGATACACCGTGTCCGAAGTACGAGCAGGCGATGAAGGTCCTGGGCAAGAAATGGACCTGCCTGATCCTGCGTTGTCTGTTGGCTGAGCCCAGGCGGTTCACCGAGATATCGGGGTATATCGAAGGGCTCAGCGACCGCCTGCTCTCCCAGCGTCTTCAAGAACTTGAGGACGAGGGCATCGTAAAACGCCGGGTATTTGCCCGCAGGCCCGTGGTGGTAGAGTATTCCCTGACCCCCAAGGGCCAGGCATTCCGCAGGGTGGCCGAAGCCATCCAGGAATGGGCCGACGAGTGGAGCAAGGAGCCGGTCACCGCTTAGCCGGCGACCCGCCATCCGATGAATACGATCCATAAATTCAGTCCATAAATATTTTCGGGGAGGCGCTGATGCAGCGCTCCAAGATCAAAGATATCTTTAGCCGCGCCCAAGCCGGCGGCGACGTTTTGGTCCAGGGCTGGGTCAAGACCCGCCGGTCGTCCAAGTCGGTCACCTTCGTCCAGATCACCGACGGCTCCACCCTGCGGGACCTTCAAATCGTGGTGGATGAGGGCAACCCCAGCTACGAAGAAGCGGCGAGTCTCACCACCGGGTGCAGCGTGAGCGTGGAAGGCGTCTTGGTCGAATCCCCGGGCCAGGGCCAGAAATACGAGATACAGGCCACGTCTCTGGAGGTCCTGGGCGGCTCCGACCCCGAGACCTATCCCCTCCAGAAGAAACGCCACTCCCCCGAATTCCTCCGGGAGATCGCCCATCTGCGGCCCCGCACCAACACCTTTGGCGCCATGGCCCGGGTGCGGAACTCCATGGCCTACGCCATCCACACCTTCTTCCAGGACCGGGGTTTCCAGTTCATCCAGACCCCCATCATCACCGCCAGCGACGCCGAGGGCGCCGGTTCCATGTTCCGGGTCACCACCCTGGACCTGAACAATCTGCCCAAGCACGGCGGCCGGGTGGATGACGGGGAAGACTTTTTCGGCAAGCCCGCCTTCTTAACCGTCAGCGGCCAACTGGAGGCGGAGATCTTCGCCCTGGCCCTGTCGGACGTCTACACCTTCGGCCCCACCTTCCGGGCCGAGAACTCCAACACCTCGCGCCACCTGGCCGAGTTCTGGATGGTGGAGCCCGAGGTTGCCTTCTGTCAGTTGGACGGTCTGGCCGAACTGGCCGAGGATTTCTTGAAGCACCTGTCAGGTCACGTGCTGGAGAACTGCCTGGAGGACATGGAGTTCTTCAACAAGTGGCACGACGACACCACCATCGCCACCCTGGAGGGCATCGCCAACTCCCAGTTCGAGCGAATCACTTACACCGAGGCCGTGGAGTTGCTGCAGAAGTCGGGCGAGAGTTTTGAATACCCGGTGTCCTGGGGCACGGACCTCCAGTCGGAGCACGAGCGCTACCTGACGGAGAAGAAGATTCAGAAGCCGGTGATCGTCACCGACTACCCCAAGGGCATCAAGCCCTTCTACATGCGGGTGAACGACGACGGAGAGACCGTCCGGGCCATGGACGTGTTGGTGCCGCGCATCGGCGAGCTCATCGGCGGCAGCCAGCGTGAGGAACGCCGCGACGTCCTCGAAGGCAGGATGACCGAGGCGGGAATCTCCCACGACGAATACTCCTGGTACCTGGACCTGAGAAGCTACGGCACGGTCCCACATTCGGGGTTCGGCCTGGGGTTTGAGCGCACGGTGCAGTTCGTGACGGGGGTCGCCAACATCAGGGATGTCATCCCCTTCCCCAGAACGCCCAAGAACGCGGAGTTCTAGGCTGCCACCTTCCACTCCCAAAGACGCCACACCCAAAGACGGGCCGCCTTCCGGCACAGACCCATCCGCCGCCGGGTGCCCGTTTCCGCCGCTGGGCCCGTTTCCGCCGGCGTGATGCAAGCCGCCTTTGGCCCCGGCAGCCCCATCTTCACCCAAACCACGGAGCGGCTCAGCCGGATCTTCTCCCAGGCGGGACAGGTCCCTCCGGTGGCAGTCCGGTTCCGGGAATGGCGGCGGCGCCAGGAAGACGTCCACGGCCAAGACCTTCGCCAAGACCCTCCCCATGCCCCTTCCCCAGCCCCGTCTAGTGAAGCGCTGTTCATCCACCAGACCTATCTGGTCTTGCTGGCGCGGCTGACCGCCCGCCGCTTCGTCGCGCCCCGCCGGGCAATCTCCGGAGCTGAGGAACTGCTGGAGATCAGCAACGTCGACTACTTCAGCCGCCGGGGGATCGGAAATTTTGGGGAGGGGGACCTCTTCTCCTGGTTCTCCCTGGAACCCCGTTGGCAACTGGCCCTCGAAGACCAGGTGCTGGAAACCGTGCAGGACCTGGCGGAGGCCCTGGCCCCCTACGACTTCACCCAAGCGGTCCCCGGCATCTTGGACGGGCTGTACCGTCAGATCGTCCCCGATGCGCCATGGCCCCCCCGCTGGCTGGTGGAGTACATCGTCGCCGAGGAGTTGGGGCTGGCCGATGAACCCGGCTTGTCGCTGCTTGATCCCGCCTGCGGGACCGGCGCTTTCCTCTCCGCCGCCATCGGCGCGGTGTCGCGGACCATGACGGAAGGGGGCGGCGACCCATTGGACGTGCTATTCGAGATTCCAGAGCGGGTCCGGGGGATGGACCGAGACCCGCTGGCGGTGGCCCTGGCCCGGCTCAATTACCTGTTGGCCCTGGGTGATCTGGTCCAACAGGCACACCCGCCGGTCCTGCTTCCGGTATATCTGGCTGACGCCGCCCAGGTCCCGGAATCCCAGCCGGTTTTGAACGATGACGCGGCGGTCTCGGTCTCGACGCCGGCGGGGGAGTTCCCGCTGCCGGGCCCGGTCATCGAGAACCCCATGATCCTCGATTGGGTCCTGGGGCGGCTGACCAACTACATGGACGGGGCCCAGTTGCGGCTGCACGCGCAGCCCGAGGAAGAGGCGGTTCAGGAGGTGTTGAACGCCTATTACAACTACCTGACCGCCCCGAAGCCGCGCACCCCAGTCCCGGACGCGCTGACATCAAATCAGGCGGACCTTCTGTTGGAGACCGCCCGAAGCCTGGTGAAATTGCACATCCGAGGCGAGGGCACTCTCTGGTTGCACGTGGTCCAGAACAACGCCGCTCCGGCGTTCTTCGCCCACCTCCGGTTCGACCGGCTGGTGACCTCCGGCTCCCAGGCCTTCTTCGAGATGTGCTCTTCCCTGTACCTGACACCGCGGGGACGGGCGGCCATGCTCATGACCAGGGATGAGGGAGCGGCCGGCTCGGCTGGGCGGCGGCTGGTCGCCCTGGGAAGCCTGCTGGCGGACCGCGCCGTGCTGGTCACGGGCCCGGAACAGCGGGCCAGGCTCGAAGCGGTGGGCGGCCCGGTCTCCCACGATAGTACTTGGGCCGAGGCCAAGTCCATTATCCGCATGGTTGATGACGCCTAACCTAGCCGCCGTTATTTGACGCTTTTTGCGGCGGGCGAATATAATGAGTCGTCCTTTGATCGTACCTGGACGGGTAGCTGAACAGGCTGGAAATTTCAGCCGGCATTCTCTGGTAAGGAGCCACAATGACCACTCAAGAGGTCGTGCTGCACCCCGCGTCGGTAGTCGCGGAGTTGAAGAAGAACAACATCACCCACGTTGTCTGGCTTCCGGACAGCGAAACCAATTTCTTGTTCCAACTGTTGAACAACGAACCCACCCTGGACCTGGTCCCGGTCTGCCGCGAGGGCGAGACCATGGCCGTGGCCGCCGGACTATGGGTTGGCGGCAAACGGCCCATCGTCCTGATCCAGAACACTGGCATCTTCGAGGCCGGCGACTCGATCCGCGGCCTTGCGCTGGACGTGAACCAACCCCTGGTGATGCTCGTCGGCTACCGGGGCTGGAGCCGGCATGGTCTGACCCGGGACTCGGCCGCGCGGTTCATCGAGCACATCCTCCACGCCTGGGGCATCACGTATTACCTGATCGAGACCGACGACGACGCCGACCGTATCAGCCTGGCCATCGAAGAGGCCGAGCGGACTTCCAAGCCCGTGGCCGTCTTGGTGGGCACCGAGTTCGGTTCCTAACCGCCCCTTAACCCGAAGACCGGCCAATAAATGGGAGACAACTAAATGATCGACAATATCGACGCGGTAAAACTTCTGGACAGCAAGCGGAACGATGCGGTGTTCGTGGCCACCATGAACGCCAACAACGTCCATTTCGGGCTGCCCACCATCACCACCAACGAGAAGCTGGACTTCCCCGTCTCCGGCGCCATGAGCAAGGCGTCCGACGTCGCTCTGGGGCTGGCCCTGGCGCAACCCGGCCGCAAGATTCTCTGTCTTGACGGCGACGGCAGCTTATTGATGAACCTTGGCGCCATGGTGACCATCAGCAACAAGGCCCCGAAGAACCTGGTGCACGTCCTCTTCAACAACAAGGTCTACGCCGTCACCGGCGGACAACCCATCCCCGGCAGTGAAAATACCGACTGGGAAGGCCTGGCCAAATCAGCCGGCTACGCCAAGGTTTTCACCTTCGACAACCTGGAGGACATGACCAACGGTATCGATGAAGCCCTCGCCGCCGAAGGCCCAGTGTTCATCCACCTGCTGGTCAAGCCTGAGATCGAAAACACTCCGGTGCAATTCCGCACGCCGGCCAAACGCACTGTGCATCACGCCATCAAAGACCTGCCCGAGACACTGGGCGTAAAAAAGTAGGTTGACGGCGACGGCCGCGATCTTGGCGAACCACCGGGGCAGCGTCACCTCGCTCGCCCCGGTTTATCATGAAAGCGGCCTGCTCCCGGTTTCCATCGGGGGAACCGGGAACCTTGAGGCCGGAGAAGGGTATGCTTGGCAAAGGACTATTCACTCGTATCGGGGCCTACGCCGTGCTGGCGCTGGGGTTCTGGCTGCTCTTCCAGGCCTTCGAGCGGTCCAACATACTTACGGGAATCGTCGGCGGCGCGTTGGTCTTGGTGGGGATGTATCTGATGACCGGGGTCTGGCGCGATGCCTTCGCCCGGTTCGGCGGAAACTACAAGATATACAAGGAGAAATGGTCCAGTGACGATACGCCGGAGGACAGCACCAGAGGGACGGAGAGGACCAGTGATACCGTCGATGGAGGCGACCAAGGCAGTCAACTTCCACCGTAAGGACGCACTGGTGGTTTCCACTTCCTCGGCGCTCCGTGAATGGAGCCAGGTATCGGAACGCCGCGATCTGGATATCGACCTGTCCGACTGCATGGATAAGGCCCCGGCCGTGGGTCTGGGACTGGCGCTGGCCCGGCCCGAGGGTAAGGTGTTGGTGTTGGACTGCGATTCCACACTGAGGACCAACCTGGGCGGCCTGGCGACCATCGGCGAGTGCAATCCGGAGAACCTGGTCCACTTCGTCTTCGACGACGTGTCCCGCGCCTCCACCTCGGGCGTCCCCATCAGAGAGATCGAGAACATCGACTTCGTCAAGATCGCTCAGAGTTCCGGCTACGCCAAGACCTATGAGTTCGACAAGCTGGAAGAATTCCTGATCGGGCTGGAAGAGGTGATGCGCCAGACCGGGCCGGTGTTCGTTCGGGTGAAGGTGTTCCGGGACGGAGACCCGCCCGCATATCCGGAGCGGACCATGGCCCAGGGTTGGGCCGAGGTTAGGGAGAACCTGGCTCCCGCAGAGGAAGAACCGGAGTAGGGGCTATTTCAAATCCTAGGCCACCCTTAGTTGGGTCCTTCGGCAGGCTCGGGACGAACGGAAAGGACACCTCCTTCCGTTCGTGGCACTTCCGCGGAAGGATGCCGGACCACATGTGAAATGGCCTCTGGCGGCTACTCCGTGGGTGCGCCGCCGTCGGGCCGGACCATGATCTGGCGGGCCACATTGTAACCGATGGACACCCGGTCCCGCTGGGTGACCAATTCCATGACCCCCAAGTACGGGGTGGCCTCGGCCACGGTGATGGACTGCTCCGGTATGAGCATGGATTCGAC
The DNA here is from genome assembly GCA_022571575.1 of Chloroflexota bacterium. The sequence goes on from JACZXN010000016.1 coordinate 11,070, forward strand.
CAGAAAACGCAGCAACTGGGGATCTTCTTCGGGCACCCTGGCCACCACGTAGGTCTCGCCGGGCTGGGCTGCGTCCAGGGTCAGGGCGCCGGCCGGTTTCTTGGGCTCGCCGGTGCCGGGGATGGGCCGTCCAAAGGGCGAGCGCTTGGGGTAACCCAGCCGCTCGATCAACTTCTCCTGAAAGTCCTGGGACATGCCGTGCTCCAGGCGGTGGGCCTCGTTGTGCGCCTGATGCAGGTCCATCCCCAGCAATCTGACCACCAGCCATTCGGCCAACCGGTGCCGCCGGGCGATGTCCTCGCCGCCTTCCAGTCCCAGTTTGGTCAACCGGATCCGCTTGTCGGCCCCCACGTCCACCAGGTCTTGCCGCTGCATCCGGCGGATCATCCCGGCCACGGAGGGGACCGAGGTGCCCAGCCCCTCGGTCTCAGGCAGTTGGCGCAGGCTGTCGGTTAGCTGGGTGATGGTGGGCGTCTCATCGTCCTCCCATAGCTTGTAGAGGCACAGCAGATAGTTCTCCGTGCCCGGAGACAACCTCGGGTCGCCGTCGCCAGAGCGGCCTTGACCGTTGCCGTTCCGTTTTCTAGGTGGGGCCATTGGAGTCCTCATATCTCTTACCGCGCTTCCGGGATACGCACGGTGGATCGTCTATAGGAGAATCGATGCAGAACCGGGGAGATGCGGCCGCGGGGATGCGCCAGGGAGAACCACCCACTCCACACCACCTCACAGTTCAGCGGTCCCGGCTAATGACTTGGGGCGTTTCCGTTGTGGGGCACAGCCACCAGGCGGTCTCCGACGAACGGCCGCAGATGGTGCCCGTTCCGCAGACTGACGGTAACGCTGGCCCCCAGGGGGTATTCGGCGGTATGGGAAAGCAGACACCGGACCGTTGCGCCCGAGGGCAACCGCACCCGGTATAGATAGAAGGCCCCGCGGAACTCCCTTTCGACCACCACGCCCGTGCCGTCTTCGGCGGGCAGGCAGTCCAGGCAGTCCGGCCGGACCATCACTTCGAGTTGGCCGTGGCCGTTGGTATTCACTCCGGTCAGGTCTTCCAACTGCAATTCCGGCCACTCGCCACCCGGCCAATCAATGGACCCGACCTCGGTGTGCAGTCTACCGGCTTCGTGCCGGGCGGGTAGGAAGTCCACCATACCGATGAACTGGGCCACGAACTTGGTGATCGGATGGTGGAAGATGGCCTCCGGGGAGCCGGTCTGCTCGATCCGGCCATCGTTCATCACGGCCACCACATCACCGACGAATAGGGCTTCTTCTTGGTCGTGGGTGACGAAGATGGCGGTGGTGTGGCTGGCCTTGATGATGCCAAGAACATCGCGCCGCACCTGTTCCCTCAATTTGGGGTCCAGGTTGGAGAAAGGCTCGTCCAACAGCAGGACTTCCGGTTGAGGGGCCAGGGCCCGGCCCAAGGCGACCCTCTGCTGCTGGCCGCCGGACAGTTCATGGGGCATCCGGTCCCGCAGGGCGCTCATGCCGATGAGGTCGAGGACTTCACCAACGCGCTGGTCCCGCCCATTGCCTTTGGGCAACCCATAGGAGATGTTCTGTTCAACCGTGAGATGGGGAAATAGCGCGCCTTCCTGGAAGACCATGCCGACCCGGCGGCGCTCCGGAGGGGTATTCTCGCCTGCTTCGCTGACGGTGCGGCCCCCGATGGCGATGACGCCGTGGTCCGGCTCTTCGAACCCGGCAATGAGCCTGAGAGCGGTGGTCTTGCCACATCCGCTGGGCCCCAGCAGGGCCAGCACCTGGCCTTTGGCGATGGTCAGGTCAAGACCCGCCACCGCTGTGACCCCGCCAAAACGCTTGGCCAGGCCGACGCACTCCAGCGCGGGAGCGGCGAAACGTTGGTTCTCAGACTGTTCTAGGTCGGATTGTTTCATCTAAACGCTTAACCGGTAAGCCTTTTACCCGGTAGTCACTCGCCCAAAACACGGGGAAAAGCCATCTCTGCGAGTTGAGATAAGTGTAGGCTTGGCGGTTAACAATGTCAACGTATAGAGCAGAATCTTCGCCGGACGATAATTAACCAACCGCCATCCTTATCAATGGAACAAATACCGGCGATGCCCCTCCACGTTAACCCCAACGTTGCGCCGGAGGTCAACCATCTTGGACTTCGGGCTTTCGAATCGCGCTCGGGGGCGTGCTCAGGCATCCACCAACGGGCATTTCGCCGGCATCTTATTGACACTGGTAATCCGGGGATGTATGCTCGTTTCTGAGTTATCGTGTATACATGTTTTAATACATAGTAGACACATCATAATAAATAATGTGTACACGATATATTGCTGTAGCCCATGCGTAAAGGAGAGATGGAGATCCCTATGCAAGCAAGGAAACGGGCGGCCCTTTGGGCGATTTTAGCGTCTTTACTGATGCCGTTGCTCCTGGCGGCCTGCGGAGGGTCCGGCGGCGACGCGGGGTCCCTAACCGTGTATTCGGGGCGCAGCGAAACCCTGGTCGGCCCGTTGATCCAAAGGTTCAAAGAGGACACCGGCATCGATGTCTCGGTCAAATACGCCGGAACACCCCAGCTTGCCGCCACCCTGTTGGAAGAGGGGGGCAACACCCCCGCCGATGTGTTCTTCGCCCAGGACCCGGGCGGGCTCAGCGCCGTGGCGGACCTCTTGAAGCCTGTGTCGGCCACCACC
>JACZXN010000341.1 GCA_022571575.1 Chloroflexota bacterium
GGTTGGTGCGCAGGAAGTCGATGAACCGGTCCATGGCTTCCGGCAACACGAAGGGGTGTTGGTGCACGTCGATCATGACCGCCTCTTCGGCCAGAGACTGGAAGCGCAGTTCTTCCTGGGCGTCCAGGGGGACCATCGAGGACGGCACCCGCCCTATCTCTTTGACCAATGGGAAATCGTTGATGCTGGTCATTCTTCCCTCACGAGGCGTCTGGCCGGAAAGGATGGAGCTTCCCTGGCCCGGATCTGAGTCTGGAAGCGGTTGGAGTGTAGATGAGGCCGGTGGGTGAGTCAACGGGACGGGGCTGGTTCCCCTGCGCTTGAGTCTCGGTGGCCTGATTCCGGGCGCCTTAGTTCCCCGGCTACTTAATTCAATGAGATGGCTGCTCCGGCCCCGTGGGTCTGTTCGTTGACCAGAAACGAGGCGTTGTCGCGGCCTCGGGAGGTCTCCAGGTCGGCGTCGAACCGCTGACCGCCCATGGTGCCGATGAGTTCGTAACGCTGCTCGGTGTAGAGGCGTCCTTCGTATTCGGGCCCTTTGACCTGCCGCTCCAACTCCCCCGCCAGAAACATCTCCACGGCCTGGACCATCAGCTCATGAAATTCCTCGGTATTGAGATATGACGACGCCTTCAAGAAGACGTAGCCCCAACGCATCCCTTTGTGTTCCAACATATGGGCCGAATCGCTCCGTGGTCGGTGATATTCTTAACCCGCGCCGGAATCAACGGCGGAGACCGGGCACCAAAATCCTAACGCACCGCGCCCGTAGGGGCAAGCGATGTTGTATTCCTCGTGGCCCATCGTTCAGGGCTTGGGCTGGCGCATGAACAGCGCGATAGCAACCGACGAGAAGACCACCGCGCCCAGGCATAGGTATCCCACTGCCGGGAACCCGCCGGTGGCCAGCAAAACACCGCCGATGGCGGCGCCGCCCACCCCTCCCGACTGATTGCTGAAGCCCAGCAAACCCACTCCCGTGGCCCGGGACCGGCCCGAGATCTCGGTGCTCAAGGTGATCAGCACCGGCCAGCCGACGCTCAAGAGCGCGATGGCGCCCGTGGCGAGGGCCACCACGGCCCAGACTGGGACATCGATGGTAAGCAGCAACAACGCGGCCGCTCCTCCGGCCAACGAGCAGACGGAGATCAGCGGCATCCGGTCCTTCCGGTTGCCAACGGTCCCGGCCAGGTAGCTGCCGGCCACCCGCCCGATCCCGACGATGGCCAGGGGCGCCGCGACCGCGGCCACACTCATGCCGTAGGAGTCGATCAGGTAGGCTGCCAAGTAGCTGAACAACGCGAAGAACGCCATCCGCTGGCCCAGGTTCACCACGATGGCCGCCCGGAAGATGGGAAAGGACAACAGTGCCCGGTACCTGGAGAAGAAAGAGAAGGACCGCAGCCCGGCGCCCTCATTCTTGGGGAACCAGAACCAGGTGAGGAGTGTGACCGCCGCCAGCAGAGAGCCCATCAACAGGAAGGGAAGCCGCCATCCTCCCCAATCGGCCGCCAGCGCCAACAGGGGTATGCCAATCACTGAAGCGAGGGTGTTGAAGGCCATCAGCCGGCCTATTGCCTGGGCCCGGCGGGCAGGAGCCACCACGTCGGCCACCGCCGCCATACTGTTGGGGGGAATCATGCCGCCGCCAAGTCCGGTTACCACTCTCATGGCCATCAAAGTCTCAAGGTTGGGTGCGAAGGCCGAAGCCAACACCCCGATACAGAGCAGGGAAAGCCCGGCGAGGGCCACCGGCCGCCGGCCCAAGGAGTCGGACATGGGCCCGACAACGACCACGGATATGGCCCACGCCGCGAAGGTCGCGGTTGCCAGTTGTCCGGCCACTGCCACGGAAGTGTCGAACTCCGTGGCGATATCGACCAACAGAGGGGCGACCATGAGCGACGCGCTCTGGGTGACGAACAGCGCCACGGCCACGGACACCAGGAACCGGGTTTGTTTCATCGGGAAACGGACCGGGGCGTCACGATCAATTACGCCGCTCTCGCCGGTTTGCGCATGAACAGCGCGGTAACCACGACCGAGAACGCCGCCGCCCCCAGACATAGGTACCCAACCCCCGGGAACCCGCTGGCGGCCAACAGAACGCCGCCGAGAGCGGCCCCGCCGACTCCTCCCGATTGGTTGCTGAAGCCCATCAGCCCAACGCCGGTGGCGCGGGACTGGCCGGAGACCTCGGTGCTCAGGGTTAACAGGACCGGGAAACCGATGCTCAACAGCGCTGTCCCAACCGTGGCGATGGCCACCACGACCCAGATCGGTGCGTCGATGGAAAGCAGCAGCAAGGATGCGGCTCCGCCGGCCAAGGTCGAGGCTGCGATCAAGGGCATCCGGTCCTTCCGGTTGGCAACGGGCGCGCCCATATAGTTGCCGATCATCGTTCCGATGCCGACAACTGCCAGGGGCAACGCAACCGCGCCCACACTCATGTGATAGGTGTCGATCAGATAGGCCGACAGGTAGCTTAACAATGCGAAGAATGCCATGCGCTGAGCCAAGTTCACCGCCAAGGCCGACCGGAACTCGGGGATGGTCAACAGCGTCCGGTACCTGGAGAAGAAGGAGAAAGACCGCAGTCCGGCGCCCTCGTTCCTGGGGAACCAGAACCAGTTGAGGACGGTGACGGCCGCCAGTAGCGAGCCCATGATCAGGAAGGGTAGCCGCCAGCCTCCCCAATCGGCCCCTATTGCCACCAGTGGTATGCCGATCACCGAAGACAGGGTGGTGAACGCCATCAGCCCGGCCACGGCCTGGGCGCGGCGGGCCGGGGTAATGGAATCGGCGACAGCCGCCAGGCTGTTGGGGGGCATCATGCCGCCGCCAAGCCCGGTCACCACCCTCAGGGCCATCAAGATTCCGAGATTGGGCGCGAAAGCCGATGCCAAGACCCCGACAGAAAGCAATGAAAGCCCGATCAATGCCACCGGCCTCCTGC
>JACZXN010000017.1 GCA_022571575.1 Chloroflexota bacterium
TGCTGAATACAGGCTGTCACGCCAGCGCAGTTTCGGGTCAGGGCCGATGACCATCGATCCATCATCCTTCCCCTTACGAAAACCATACGTCTCCTCCGGCCCCTCGACAGTCCAGTCCTTCTCACGGCCACCAAGCCGATATCGCGGACCCTTCGTCCCCACAACAGCGTGCAGCAGCGTCGCAACCTCCACTTCGCCGGCCCGGTCCATCGTTGCATGAAGCATGATTTCAGCATTCGGAGGAGTCCCCGTGGGCGCTCCGAGGGCCGGGTAGGAATTCATCTCCGTATCAAGCTGCAGGCCATCGGATACTTGCACATAGAACCGTCCTTCCACCCCGGGACCAAAACCCAACGTCGCCAGACCGTCGTCAACATTCATCATCTGCCCTGCGCACCGCCAATTTACGCCTAAGGTGAAAGCCTCCTCCCGGTCCACGCGAACGCGGTCGACGATCAGGACATAGGCAGATGGTTTCCAGAAAACCATCCGGTCCCAACGGCAAAATCCGGGCGCGTCGGTGCGATACGAAAGCAGATGTCCACCTGCGATCTCCTCTTCGGCCAGCACCTCTGCCCCTTGTGCCATTCCCGGTCCCAACCCACCTGCATTGACCGTCACCGTAGAATGTCGCCACGGACTGGCGCTGTACGGATAGAGGGGAACCAGATCGGACGTAATCAGCCGATGTCCGAACCGCTCATAGGCAGCCAGTGCCCCCACATTCGGTAAACTCTTGCCTCCGCTGCGGACGCCGACGATCATGAGATAATCGTCCTCCTCCTCCCAGCCGCTTCGTGCCACCGCCCGATCGAATCCTTTACCCTTTGCGATCGATGGCGCCTGCCATTTCCGCAATCGTTCATTCATCGGATAGACTGTCAACTCTGCACGGTCACCAAGCTTGCGCGCCTCAACGTCACCAGCGTATGCCTGACCGGCCGAAAATTGCACCACACGATCCATACGCCGCAGCACCCGGCGCTCCCGCAGGTCCTTCAGGTAGTCGTTGATGCTGTCAGCCAGGTGACGCTTGCAGTCGACGCAGCCCCTGGCGGCCGTGGTGCACTCGTCGTAAACGGTCTGGGTGGCCTCCGCCCCGCTGAAGATCTTGTGCAGCGAGTAGACATTGCAGACCTCCGGGCGGCCCACGTCGTCCCGGCGCAGGCGCTGCGGGTCGGTGAAGGCGGTCAGGACGCGCTTGGTGGTCTCCTCGGGCGTGGCGGCCAGCTCCAGGTGGTTATCGAGGGTCTTCGACATCTTGTGCTGTCCGTCCAGGCCCAACAGCAGGGGCGCTTCGGTGAGCTTGACCTGGGGCTCGGGGAAGGTCTCGCCGAACATGTTGTTGAAGCGGCGGACGATCTCCCGGGAGAGCTCGATGTGGGGCACCTGGTCCTGGCCCACCGGCACGGTGTCGGCCTTGTAGAGGATGATGTCGGCGGTCTGGAGCACCGGATAGCCCACCAGCCCGTAATTCACCGACTCCTCGGTCTCGCGCATCTGCCGCACCTTGTCCTTGAAGGTGGGCACCCGGGTCAGCCAGCCCAGGGGCGTGACCATGCTGAGGAGGGTGTGCAGGGTCATGACCTCGGGGACGTGGGATTGGACGAAGACGATGCTCTTCTCCGGGTCGACGCCAGCGGCCAGCCAGTCCAACACCATGTCTTCGATGTTGGGCTTGATGTCGTTGACCTCTTCCCCGGACTCCAGGGTGGTCAGGGCGTGGATGTCCACGGCGCAGTAGATGCAGCTATAGTCCTGTTGCAGGGCGACCCAGTTCTGAAGGGCCCCCATGTAGTTTCCCAGATGGAGCAGCCCGGTGGGCCGCATCCCGGAGAAGATCACGCCTTTGCGGCTGCCGTCGTTGCTTTTAGAAGGGCTATCGGATGGTTGGGTCATATCACCGAATCATTAGTAGAGTTGGCGAATTTCACGCCTGGAAGCACCTGGAAAGTCTAGCATAGGGGCATATCAGCAGCAAGACACGGCGGGGCTGACGGGGGTGGCGTTCACCTGGAACTTTCCGCCAACGACTCCAGGAGGCCGCCCCCATAGCCGGGGTCTTGGAGGCCCCGTTGTTCGCCCCGGAGGTAGGCGATCTGGCCTCCGTGCTGGTTGAACTCCCAGATGAGCTGCTGGCACAGGACGCCCACGCTGATGACGCCGCCCCTGGGGTTGGGCAGAGTGATGTCGTCGAAATCGGCCTCGCTCAGGGACTCGATATAGTCGACGCCCTCCTGTCGGACCAGAGCCACGTATTCCAGGAGCGGTCCGGCGCCGGGCGCCTCGAAGGCCTGAAGCTGCTCCACCGTGAAGCCAAAGCCGGTGTCGCTGGGGTCGGCGGGCGCGCGGCCCAACTTTTCGGCCCAGCCACCCTCCCAAACCTGGGCGTCGTCCTTGATCCGGGCGTGCAGCCAGCGGTCCAAGGTGCGGCCGTAGTGCCAGACCAAGAAGGCGATGGACGAGCATTGGTCGTTGGGCGTCCAGGCCATCTCCGCGGGGCTAAGACCGTCAACGGCCCGCATCATGGCGTTGTAATGCTGCTCGAAACAGCCCTGGATGAATCGTTTCAGTTCCATCGTTTCAGTTCCATGAAGAAATCACCTGTTCGGACCTGGTTGGGCCGCGATTGACGGCCAATTATAGCAAGGAGAATCGCCAAACGGCTAAATGGGATAAAAAGAGGTGGGAACCCAGGAAAAACGACAGGTGAGCGGGCCTGAAGGAAGCGCGGCGAGCCGCCTATTCGTCGGGGTCCGAATCCAGCTGTCCGCCCAACTCGCTGAGGAACCGCTCGATCTCCGGCGACAACTGCGTGGTGGGAGCCGGCTCCTTGGTGGAGGACGAAGACCCCTCTTCCGAGTCAAGCTGGGCGTCGTAGTAGGCTTCCATCTGCTGGATCAGGGTCCTCAGCTCCGTGTTCCGGTCGAGGGTGGAGTTCAACTCCCGGTACTGCCGCTGTCCCCGGCGCACGGGGGCCAGGTCGGCGGGGATGTTGTCGTAGACCGAAGACAGGACCTCGATCATGCGTGAGGTACCGGCGTAGTCCTCTTCCAACTGAACGTACTGGGGCAGGTGGACCATGAAGTTGATGGACTCTATGTCGGCCTTCTCGATCCCTTCCGAGAGCAGGTTCATGATGGTGGTGGGTCCCTGGTAGGTGCTCTGGCGCAGCTTGAAGTTGGCCACTGGGCGGTTCTGCTTGACGTCGCCCAGATTTCCGGTGACCAGCAGGGGCCGGGTGTGGGGCACCGCGTCGTACATGGCGCCCAAGCGGCAGTAGCGCTTGATGTTGAAGTGGGTCATCACTTCCAAGATCGAGTCGGTGTAGTCCTCGCCGTTGGAGTGGGGCTCCATCAGGTGCAGGAACAGGTAATCCGGCCCGTCCTCGGTGATGGCGTAGCGGATGATGCTGTTGGGTATCTTGACCTCGCGCTTGCCGTCCACCAGACGCATGTTGGGCCGGTAGCGGGTGAAGTCGAAAAAGGTGCCTGGGCGCGCCAGGCGGCCCAGTTCCTTGGAACCCATGAACCGTTCCAGGCGGTTGAGCGTGAGGGTGCCCACGCTGCCCACGTCCACCCACGGACGCACCATGGCGAACACGTGGGGGTCCTTCAGCTCGGGAAGCGGTTCGATCAATTCGAAAGCGCCGATACGCATAGGCTCATCTTGCCAGAATAGGTTCGAATTTTCAAGCCCTGCTCCGCCCGTGGACCGGACCTTTACCGGGCCGGCGCTGGGCTTGGACCTGGTTTGAATCAGGCGCGGGCAGGCGTTCTCAGCCCTGGTTCAGCCCTGGTTCAGCCCTGGTTCAGCATTGTGTCCGCTGAGCCCAGGCCCTCCAACGCCAATCCGTAACCCAAGAGGTCTTGCATCAGACGTTTCACCACCAGGGTCATGGTCACCCGGCTGTAGCGCAGTACGATGTCCGATTGTTGGGCCAACTGCTCCGCCAGTTCCCAGGCGCGGGGCAGCAACTCAGCCTGGGGCAGGACCTCGTTCACCAGCCCCAGGGTCTTGGCCTCCTGGGCCTCGATCCGCTGGCCGGTGAGCAGGAAATAGCGGCCCCGGTTCAGTCCCAACAGCAGGGGATAGACGATGTGCATGCCGTCGCCAGGGACGAGACCGCTTATGAAGTGGCCCGAGTCCTGGAAGGCGGCGGTCTCCGAAGCAAGAACGATGTCGCACAGCAGCGGGATCTCCGAGTGGCGGAGGGCCGGTCCGTTGATGGCGCTGATCATGGGGACTTCGATGTCCAGCAGGCTGGTCAGGATGCGTTTTCCTTCCCAGTAGGTCTGGTCCCATTCTCTAGGCGCCCGTTTGGGAGTTCCCGCGGCGGTGCCGGGGGGGCCGGTGAAGACATCGCCGGTGCCGGTCATGATCACGATTCGGTTTTCAGGGTCGCTGCCCACGTCGGTAAAAACCTGGGAAAACTCGGTGTGGGGGCCACCGCCCCACTGAAGGGGCCCGCCGTCGGTGTGGAAGGTCATCTGGAGGATCCCATCGCGGCGTTCCATGCGGATGCTCTGGTATTTGTCGGCGTACTGGTCCAGAGAAGCCATGTCAATATCCCTCGATGCGGGAACGTTTCGTGATTTTCTTGCGGACTTGCTTGCGGATAAATCAGCCGATTAGGAGTCCGGAGCGCCGGCGTCCTTATCCGCTGGTTTGGGGTCCGCGGACGCGGGCCCGGAGGGTTGGCTGATCAGCGCCGAGGGCGGAGCCTCTTTGGGAATGGCGTGACGGATCACGAAATCGGCCACGTCGCGGTAGAGGGGCTCGTCAAGGTTGCAGCCCCGCAACATGGCGAACTCCGGGTCAAGTTCCTCCAGCATCTGCTTGACCTTCGTGTCGCCGTGGCGGGCGGCCAGGGCGTAGGCCAGCCCGCGGGTGTCCCGGTCCAGGGAGCGCTCGTGCTCTTCGCCCTCTTCCAATTCGATGTCGTATTCGACGCGGTCGGCGATGGCAAGGGCCTCCATGGCCTGGCGGCGCGAGCCGTCCACGTCCTTGATCAAATTGTATAGCTCGATGACAGCGCGGGCGGCCTGGCCCAACAGATCGGGTACCCGGTTCTGCTTGTCGGTGGCGGTCTGGGCCGCGTTTCTAGCTTTGGACAGGGCGGTTTCTTTGGACCGCTCGCGCTCGTGCTCTCGTTGGGCCTTGGCCTTTTTCAGACGCAACTGGGGCGCTTCCGCGGCTAAAGGTTGTAACCGCTGCATCTCCCTCTCCGCGGTTTCGGCTTGCTTCAGCCGTTCCAGGAAACCTTCGTCTATTCCGTTGACCATGATGAATGCTCCTATGGATTGGCGGGTGGATAGAGGACATCCAGCCCAGAAAAAAGGAAAGTGATGAGTGCTGCCGAAGATGGAATTGCCGGGTGGACTGGAAACGCACGGCCTGGCTCTCAATGGCCGGCGTCTGTTGCTCTACCGTTGGGCATTCGATTTTGAACGGCGGTCCCGCCGCACCCTACTCCGCCACCCCCGCCGTGGATTGGGCCAAGATCGATGCCTGCAACCCGGCGAATCGCATCTTTCGCCGGATACGCGCAACCGAGGGCGGCGGTCCGCTGCCCCATCGAGCCCATTGCGTAATGATACTCAGCCGAACATAATCTTCCCTACGGCGACGCAGACGGATTTCCTCGAATTTGGCCCTGCTTCATGACTGCCTTGACCTGCGGGGACAGCTTGAATAGACTCGGATGGCGCAGAAACAAGGTAAACTTCTGCCAATAATCCAGGCGGTTTTATGATGGGTCGTGCTGCTTTTATCTACGGGGATGCCCTTTCCCGCCACGAATTGCGTTCGGACCATCCCATGCGTCCGGTGCGCCTGCGCTACACCTACCAACTGCTGCGGGAATACGGGGCCTTTGACGACCCCGGAGCGGTCTTGCTGGACCCCCGTTCCGCCGCTGAAGAGGAGCTGGCCTGGCTGCACACCCCGGAATACATCGCCGCCGTAAAAGACCTGGGCTCCGGTTCCCGCCTTGGTTCCGGTCCAGATGTGATTGATCCAGCGCGGTTCGGCTTCAGCGGTCAGGGGGACAATCCGGTATACCCGGGGATGTACGAAGCGGCGGCCCTGAGCACCGGAGGGTCGCTATTGGCCGCTGAGATGGTGGCCAGCGGCGAGGTCGGCGCGGCCTTCAACATCTCGGGCGGGCTGCACCACGCCGCGGCGGACCACGCATCCGGTTTCTGCGTGTTCAACGACCCGGCCCTGGCGGTCCACTATTTCCTGAACCGGGGCATGCGTGTCGCCTATGTGGACATCGACGCCCACCACGGAGACGGCGTGCAGGAAGCCTTTTACACCGATGACCGGGTGCTGACCATATCCGTCCACGAATCGGGGCAGTACCTGTTTCCGGGCACCGGCTCGGTGGCGGAGATGGGCGAGGGCGCTGGCCGGGGCTACTCGGTGAACCTGCCCCTGTACCCCTACACCGGCGACGACGACTATGTGGAGTCCTTCAAGCGGGTGGTGCCGCCCTTGGTCCGGGCTTTCGCGCCCGACGTGTTGGTGACGCAGCTTGGCATCGACAGCTACCACAGCGACCCGTTGACCCACCTGCAGGTGACCACGGAGGGTTACATCGAGGTGGTGCGGGAGTTGGCGGGGCTGGGCCTGCCCTGGCTGGCGCTGGGAGGAGGTGGTTACGACGTGACCGCGGTGGCCAGGGCGTGGACCTTGGCCTACGGCGTGATGCTGGGTGTCGACTGGCCGGACCAACTGCCCGCGGCTTTCGCCCGAGAGCACGGCGCGGGACGGCTGAGGGACCAGGTCAGCCCGGAGGTGCCAGGCCATATCAAATTGCAGGCCTCAAGGTACGCGGAAGAGACGGTTGCCGCCATCCGACAGCAGATATTTCCACTGCATGGCCTCACTGCGTAGCGAGTGCATGGCAGCGGTTGCATGGCCTGACTGGGCGGCCGGGTGCAAGGCCGGGAGGCCGGATCTCGGGCATAAAAAAACGGGGGCCTGAGCCCCCGTTCTAATTTCCCGGTTCAAGTTGGCTAGTTCACATGCTGCTCGCGGTTAAGCAGTTCCTTGGCTTCCTCTCCAACGTTGGCCTCGATGCTGTCGCGCAGCGTCGAATAGATGGCCTTGTTCAGGCCGCCCATCATCCAGGCCTCGTAGGCGGGGTCCGTCTGATGGGTGTTTTTGAGGGTAACCAGGCGCTGCAACATGCTCAGGTAATGATATTGCAGAGGCGTCAGGTCCTTATCTATGCCCGCCACCTTCCAGTCGTTGTGAGCTATCGGAGTGTCTATCTCAGGGTCCAAGTCCGACGTGACCCCTCCGGTCTTGTCATCGCCCAGGACCTCTTGGTCTGCCTGATCTTGTTGTCCGCTCATGCGATCTCCATCGGCCAAAACCTTCGATCTCTCAAAGGCCGGTCCAATTTGGGGAGTCTAATTATTCGTTAAAGAGTGCCGAGCTTTCGCCGTAATTATAGCAGACTCGGTTCCTTAAAGAACATGTCACCGATTCCTTGTTTTAAGGTTCACGCGGAATTCACGCGGAATTCATTCGACTTGCCAACTTAGATCCGATCACCCTTTGGATCATACGTTGAAACCACTGCGGTGGACTCCGGGTTATACCTCCCGGAATTCCCCCTCAACGGTGCCCTCGTCGTCCGCGGCCCCGCCGGTCTCCGCGTCACCTCCCGTATCGCCCGTTCCCGTACCGTCAGTGGGGCCTTGGCCGCCTTCTTCCGGCCCAGCACTCTGGCTATACACCACTTCGCCCAGACGTTGCAAGGCGCTATTGAGTTCAGTCATCGCGGATTGCATCTCCGCGGTGTTATTGGCGGCGATGGCCGCCTTCAGGGTGTCGATCTTGCCTTGGACCTCGGTTTTGAGTTCCTCGGGGACCTTGTCGGCGTTGTCGGCCAACAGCTTCTCGGTGCTGTAGACCAGGGAATCGGCCTGGTTGCGGGTCTCAACCTCCGCCCGGCGCACCTTGTCGGCCTCCTCGTTCTGTTGGGCCTCGTTGACCATGCGCTCGATGTCTTCTTTCGCCAGGCCTGAGCCCGACTGAATGACGATCTTCTGCTCTTTGCCGGTCCCCTTGTCCTGGGCGGACACGCTCAGGATACCGTTGGCGTCGATGTCGAAGGAGACTTCGATCTGGGGGATCCCCCGGGGCGCGGGCAGGAGGCCGTCCAGCATGAACCGTCCGATGGACTTGTTGTCCGCCGCCATGGAGCGTTCGCCCTGCAGGACGTGGATGTCCACCGTGGTCTGGTTCTCGGCGGCGGTGGTGAACATCTCGTTCTTCTTGGTCGGGATGGTGGTGTTGCGGGAGATGAGGGTGGTCATCACGCTGCCCAGGGTCTCCAGGCCCAGGGTCAATGGAGTGACATCCAAGAGCACGATGTCATCGACCTCTCCCGACAGTATGCCCGCCTGGATGGCCGCGCCCATGGCGACGGCTTCATCGGGGTTCACGTTCCGGTTGGGCTCCTTGCCGAACACCTGCTTGACCTTCTCCTGCACGGCCGGCATGCGGCTCATGCCGCCCACCATGATCACCTCGTCGATCTGGCTGGCATTGAGACCGGAGTCGGTCAGGGCCTGCCGGCAGGGACCCTCGGTCCGGTCGACGAGACCGGAGACCAACTGTTCCAACTTGGCCCGGCTCAGGGACTTGATCATGTGTTGCGGACCGCTGGCGTCGGCGGTGATGAAGGGCAGGTTTATCTCAGTTTCAAGCACGCTGGACAACTCGACCTTGGCCCGTTCCGCGGCGTCGCGGAGGCGCTGGAGGGCCATCCGGTCGGCGGCCAGGTCGATCCCGGTTTCCTGCTTAAACTCGTCAATCAGCCATTCCAAGATGATCTGGTCGAAGTCGTCGCCGCCCAGGAAAGTGTCCCCATTGGTCGACTTGACCTCGAAGACCCCATCACCCAACTGGAGGATGGAGATGTCGAAGGTGCCGCCGCCCAGGTCGAAAACCGCTATGACGGCGTCGGTCTTGGTTTTGTCCAGGCCGTAGGCCAGCGACGAGGCGGTGGGCTCGTTGATGATGCGCAGCACCTCCAACCCGGCGATGGTGCCGGCGTCTTTGGTCGCCTGGCGCTGGGCGTCATTGAAGTAGGCTGGGACCGTTATCACGGCCTGGGTTATCTTTTCGCCCAGCTTGGCTTCGGCGTCCTGCTTGATCTTCTGCAGCACGAAGGAAGAGATCTGGGGCGGGGCGTGGGAATCGTCGCCCAACTGCACCATGACGTCGCCATTTGGGCCGGACGTGATCTTGTAGGGCAGCTTGGCGATGGCGCTTTGAATCTCCGGGTCGTTGAACTTGCGGCCCATGAGCCGTTTCACGGAGAAGAGGGTGTTCTCCGGGTTGGTTACGGCCTGGCGCTTGGCGACCTGGCCCACGTAGCGCTCTCCGGTCTTGGTGTTCAGCGCAACGACGGACGGCGTGATGCGGCCGCCCTCGGCGTTCTCCACGACCACGGGCTCGCCGGCTTCCATGATCGCCGCTACCGAGTTGGTTGTTCCGAGGTCGATTCCCAGGACTTTAGCCATTTGGTCTCTCCTAACTATGCAGACCCGGGTGTTTATCCCCGGCGGTTACCCCCGGTGCTTAAATCGATGCGGTGGGGGTGCGGTGGGTGCCATTATCTGGTCTATCAGTTTATTTATTGATTTTCCGGTTGACTATCCGGCTGACTATCCGGCTGGCTATCTGGTTGAACTTCCGGCGTCCGGGCCACCATCACCTGGGCCGGGCGGATGACCCGGTCGTGCAGCCGGAAACCCGGCCTGAGTATCTGGGTGACGTATCCCGGTTCCATCTTGTCCGACTCTTCGGTGCCCAACGCCTCGTGCTCCAGGGGGTTGAACATGAGGCCCACGGCTTCGATGGCCGCCACGCCCTCGGATTCTAGCACGCCGGTCAGTTTCCGATGAATCAGCTTGATACCTTCCAGCAGAGATTCATTGATGCCGGCCCGGGCGCCGGTCCGCCCTTCAGCCTGTCCCTCAGCATGGCTGATGGCCAGGTCCAGCTCCTCCAAAACGGGCAGGATGTTGGCGATCAGCCGGCTGTTGGCGTATTTACTGTTGGCGATGCGGTCTTCGTCGGTCCGGCGGCGGAAGTTGACCATCTCCGCCTGGGCCCGCTGGGCGGTGTCCAGGTTGTCCGCGGCCTCTTTCTGGGCCGTCTCGAGATTGGACTTCAGGGCGCTGACCTGCTGCTCCAACGGGAGACTGTCCAGGTCGGTCCCGGCCTGGGCCAGGATCCGCTCCAGCTCCTGCTCGAGGCTGGATTCTTCGGGCTGGCCGCCGGACTCTTCGGGCTGGCCGTCGGTTTCTTGTGGTCCTGTCGCCATTAAGGCATTCCCCTAGGTGTGTTATTTGGGCTAACGGTCAACCGGCAGGTTCAAACTCTCAAAGAGGAGGTCCATCTCTTCCTGGACCACTTGTTGGGCTGCCGGGATGCCATCAAGGCGGCTGTTTATCCGCTGCTTGATGGCGGACATGTTGTCAAAGGCGGCCAGCGCGAATACGACACCGGCCAGGTTGAGACCCAACTCGTCGGACAGGTACCGGATCAACCGGACCTTCTTGATGTCCTCGGTGGAGTAAAGCCGGAGCATGCCCATGGTCCGGCCGGGGTTTATCATCCCCAGCCGCTCATACTTTCGCAGAGTCTGGGGGTGCATGTCCAGGATGCGGGCGGCCACGCTGATGATGTAGACGCCCTCCATCTCTATGACCGTTCCGTCTTCAGCGGCGGGCCGGACCGGCGACAGGTCGGTGGTCTCAGGACGGGTGGGGGGCGACTGGCCCGGCGTCTTGGTCCGGTTCTCCACCCTGGGTCTTGGCCGTTGGTACATCAGAAACTCCGAACTTTCACCGAACTTTCATCGTTGCGCTCGCGGTTGGCCCGCGCTTGGCTCCGCAATCGAATGATTGTCTTGACCGGAACGGTGTTGACCGGCGATTACCCATATGATATGGTCTGATACGAAGCGTGTCAAGCTGTATATTACACGCAGCATAAGATGGCTTTAGACCACCCGGTTAAAAGAAGGGGCCGATAAACTGGCGATTCAACGGACGTGCCGGGTAGAGGCGATATGGAGAGGTGAATCGGAGATGATGTATCTCAAGCAATGTCCAAAATGTCATGGCGACCTCATCGCAGGTGGAGATATGCACGGCGAGTATGTCAGCTGCATCCAGTGCGGTTACATGCGGGATGTGCCGGCGGAAGCCCGCCGGAAGCCCGCGCTAGAGGTCTTTGTGATCGATGCTCCCAACACCGCGAGGAAGCGGGGCAAAAAGGTGCGCCAAGCCGCTTAAACCCTGGGTAACTGGTGGACGACAAAGAGGGGCGGCCATGTGGCCGCCCCCTTTTCGTGATTTCGCTTTTGCCCCTGGCCTTAACCGGAGTAGGCGCCACCGCCTTCGTTTACCGGGACAGTTCGGGCCAGAAGCGCTCTTCCTTCCAGGGATCGCCTTCATTGTTGTAGCCGCGCTGCTCCCAGAACCCGGGGGCGTCTTCGGCCATGAGCTCGATGCCGTTGATCCACTTGGCGCTCTTCCAGCCGTAGATACTGGGTACGATGAGCCGCAGGGGCCAACCGTGGCTCACCCCCAGGGGATCGCCGTCCTGCTTATGCGCCAGTATTCCCTCTTTCATGGCCAGTTCCAGGGGCAGGTTGGTGGTGTACCCACCGTAGCAGTGGGCCATGACGAACTTGGCCTCGGGCTTGGGGCCGGCGGGGGCCACCAGGTCGGCGAAGGTAACGCCCTCCCAGGCGTTGTCCAGCTGGCTCCACTGGGTTACGCAATGGAAGTCGGCCACGGTGGTGGTCCACTGAAGGCCGGAGAACTGCTCCCAGTTCAGGGTTATCTCGCGCTCGACCAGTCCAAACACCCGGATCTCCCAGGTGTCGATGTCGATCTTGGGCTCGGGGCCGTAGGTAAGCACTGGAAACTTGGTGGTGAGGAACTGGCCGGGCGGGACGCGGTCTCCCATGCCCTGGCTGGGCGCTTTCTTTACTTGGTCGGGTCGCTTCATCCGAGGTTCCTATCTGGCGCTATACCTTTCCGAAGGCCGAACCGGCCCTGGCGGTGCGCAATTCCGGGTTGGGTGACACTGGTTCCCCAGTCTATCACCCGCCGCTTTTGTGTCAAATGTGATCCCAGCCCGGCCGCGGTCTGAATCCGCGGCCTGTATCTCCCGTATCTATAGAGAGACGCTGATGCGGCCGGGGTTTTCCCCGGTCATCTCGCCCACCACGGCCCTGGTCTGGACGCCCGAGGCGTCGAGTTCGGACAACAGTTGGTCCAACTTGGCCCTGGGCAGGGAGATCAGGAGTCCGCCGGAGGTCTGGGCGTCGCACATCAACAGCCGCTGTTCTTCGGTCAGGCCGGCGTCCCAGTCCACGGTGTCCTCCACGCCGGACATATTGCGGAAGGTGCCCCCGGGGACAGTCTCCTTTTCCAGCAAATCCCAAACTCCGGGCAGTACCGGCACGTCGGCCACCCGGATGCGGGCCCCGGTCCCGCTGCCCCGGACCATGCCCTTCAGGTGCCCCATGAAGCCAAAGCCGGTGATGTCGGTGCAGGAGTTCACCCCCACCTTCATCATGGCCTCCGACGCGCCTTTGTTCAGCTCAGCCATGACGTCCACGGCGTTCTTTAAGACGGCGTCCGGAGTGATTCCCTGTTTGCACCCGGTGGTGATTATCCCCGTCCCGATGGGCTTGGTGAGCACGAGGACGTCGCCGGGCTTGGCCCCGGCGTTGGAGACCTCTTTGCCGGGCTCCACCAGGCCGACTACCGAGAGACCGTACTTGGGCTCCGGGTCATCCACCGTGTGACCGCCCACGATCAGGCAGCCCGCCTCCGTGGCCTTGTCATAGCCGCCCTTCAGCACGTCGCCCAGCATCTCCACGGCCAATTCGGCGGGGAACCCCACCACGTTCAGGGCCAGCAGGGGCTTTCCGCCCATGGCGTAGACGTCGCTCAGAGAGTTGGCCGCGGCAACCAAGCCGAACTCGTAGGGGTCGTCGGTGATGGGCGTGAAGAAGTCCACCGTCACTATGATGGCGGTTTTGTCATTCAGCCGGTAGACGGCTGCGTCGTCCCCGTGTTCAGTCCCAACCAGAAGGTCCGGATGGCTGGCCATGGGGAGATGCTTCAGGACCTGGACCAGGTCCTCCTGACTGAGCTTACCGGCTCAACCGGCGCAGTGGGACAGTTCGGTCAGGCGGACCTTGCTGCTGGCCATCCGGCGGTACCTCCGTGACATGAGTCTTGGGAATCTATGAACCGGGGTTAATTCGGCTCAGATATAAACCTGAATACAAGGATACATCATCGGCGTCAGCTAATTTAGCCGCCTCGCGAGGGCGGGCATCACTTCTAATCAGCCTGCTTCCTGGCCTGTTTCTTGAAGGTGGGCATCACCTCTTTGCCGAACAGCTCGAGCTGTTCCAGGATCACCGATTGCTCGGTGCTCATCACGGACGCCCCCACGTTCACCTCTTGGAGGCCCGGATACCGGTCTTGAAGTTCCATCAGTTTCTCCGTGACCAACTCGGGCGGTCCGACGATCCACGCTCCCGATTTTACGGCATCCTCCATGGTGGGCAGGCCGGCCGACCGGGCCTCGGGGCCCCGGCCCAGGGCGGTTATCTGTTCTTCGGATAGCCCGCGGACGAATCCCAGCG
>JACZXN010000342.1 GCA_022571575.1 Chloroflexota bacterium
GAGGAGGCCCGCACCATCGTGCTGGCCCCCTCCACAGGACAACCCGACATCCAGACGTCCGAAGACCAGAAATCAGGAGCATCCCAGCCGATACCCGATATTGGCAACACCCGGGAGGCCGGGACGGCGCAGGTGGACACGGGTGGTCAAACACCTCCCGCCGGTGGACACGATATACTCCCTCCCGAAACCATGCCCAAACCAGTGGCCGGGGGCGCCACGGCCGTCGAAACCGGGTCCCCCAGCGGCCCGGTGGTCACCTTGGGCGGCGTCCCTTTCCGGGTGGAGCTGGCAGTTACCTCCCAGGAGCGCACTCAAGGGCTGTCGGGCCATGCGCCCCTTGCTGCCGATGAGGGGATGCTTTTCGTGTTTGAAAAGGCGCAAACGTACTCCTTCTGGATGAGGGAGATGCTTTTCCCCCTGGACATGATCTGGATCGATGCGGAGTGTACGGTGGCCCACATCACCAGGAACGCGCCGCCCCAGGCGCCGGACCAATCCTTGTCCGATCTACCCCGGTACGGCCCGCCGGTGCCTGTGCTATATGTGCTGGAGATCAATGCTGGTGAAGCCGAGTCCGCCGCCGTCGCCGTGGGAAGTCCCGCCCGGTTCACCGGAAGCCTGGCCGGCGTCTATGGCTGCTGACGGGATCAGCTGAGCCGGTAGCTACTCCGATGAGTCACATGGCGCGCCGTTACCAGGATTGCACGCCGGCGGCCGGCGGGGTAGAGTAGTCGGTACCGGTGCGGGGCATTCCTTCCCCGCTATTTTTATTCCAGAGAGGACCTGATCATATGGAAATATTGGTGTCTGGCTCCATGGCCTACGACCGGATCATGGATTTTCCCGGCCGTTTCGCCGACCACATCGTGCCCGAGAAGATCGATTCGATCAACCTGAGCTTCACGGTGAACGGTCTAGTCGAGAAGTTCGGCGGGACCGCCGGCAACATCGCCTATGCCCTGGCATTGCTGGGGGAGCGGCCGCGCATCCTGGCCACCATGGGCCACGATTACCACAGCTACTTTGAATGGTTGGAGCAGTGCGGCATCGCCACCAACGATATCCGCCTGGTGCCCGAGGAGCTAACCGCATCCGCCTACATCACCACCGACCTGGCGGGCAACCAGATCACCGGTTTCAATCCCGGCGCGATGAAGCAGCCTTCACTGGCCGATCTCAGCGGTCTTGACCCGGACGCCTGCATCGCACTCGTCGGGCCGGGCAACCTGCAAGACATGGTGGACTACGCCCGCTCCTACCAGCAGTTGGGGGTCTTTTCCATATTCGACCCGGGCCAATCTCTGCCCGCTTGGCAGGGCGGCGACCTGACCTCCGCCATTCAAAACTGCCGTGTGCTGGTCTCCAACGATTACGAGCTGGCGCTGATAAAGGAAAAGACCGGACTTTCGACATCCCAGCTGCTGGATATGGTGGACACTATCGTTACCACCAAGGCGGAAAATGGGACCGAGTTGATATCCAAGGACGGCGTACTCCAGATCCCGGCCATACCCACCGCGGAATTGGTGGACCCCACCGGAGCCGGGGATGCATTTAGGGGTGGGATGATCAAGGGTTTGGTTCTGAAGCGTTCCATGGAACGCGCCGTTCAGATGGGCACTGTGTGCGGCCACTACGCCATACAGAAATCTGGCACCCAGGAATATAGCTTCACCATGGAGGAGTTCACCGCGAAGCTGGAAGAGCACTTTGGACCGTGAGTAGAACGGGCGCCAACTGAGCCCGATGAATTAGACTGATTGGTCCGATTGGCGAGATCGCCTTAGCTTACTGCGAGGTCCTGGGCAGCAGGATAAACACCTCGTTGAGGCTGCTTACGGAGCCGCCAACCCGTGGGCCGCCGGCCAGCACGTAGACCCGGTTATTCAAGGCCACGGCAGCCAAACCGTGCCTGGCGGTGGGCATGGGTGGCATGGCGGTCCAGGTATTGTTGCCGGGATCGTATGCCTCGTTGGCGTCAAAGGTGCCGTCCGTAGATTCTCCTCCGAACACAAATACACGGCCCGACGCAGCAGCCGCGGTGTTGCCACTCCTGGGAGTTGGAAGGGGCGCCAGTTCTGTCCAGGTATCCGTCCTTGGGTCGTAAGCCTGATTCCCATCCAAATTTCTGGCGAAGCTGCCGAACCGGCCCCCGGCCACGTAGATCATCCCCTGCGACTCTGCGACGGCGATGTGGTCTCGCACGCTGGGCATCGGGGAACGGGCGCTCCAGGAATCGGTAGCCGGGTCGTACACCTCGGTGGTCCCCACGTCACCCGTGGCGCTCACCCCTCCGATCGCATAGATCTTTCCATCCACCACGGCTGCTCCCAGCGCGCCCCGGGGGGTGGGCAGGCCGGCCTTCTGGGTCCAGGTATCCCCCTCTGGTTCGTAGGCCCAGACGCCGGCCAGCGGCGCCCACCTGCCGTTGAATCCCCCGATCAGGTAGATTTTGCCTCCCACCGCCACCGCCGCCGGATGATCCACTCCTCTTGGGATCGGGGCCCGCGTCCGCCAGGTGCCGGCCGCTACGTCGTACTCTTCGTTGGCGGTGGCCCCAGCGCCGAAGCCGCCGAGAACGTAGATCTTCCCATTCAGTTCCGCCGCCGCTACCTCGCCGCGGGGTGTCGGCAGGCCGGCCAGCCGAGTCCAGATACCAGGCACCGGCTGCCGCTCCAGGGGCTCGGATGTGTCTCCTTGAACGCACCGAACCGCCCGTTCTCCCACCACCCGATAGTCATACTCCTGACCTTGATGGGCCAGCACCAGCCAGAGCCCGGCGGTCAGGACCTGGGCGTAAAACATCTCCGGCTGCGAGCAGCCAAGGCTCGAGTCCCGCCAGGTAACCGCCTCCAGCCGTAGGATCTCAACCGGTCCCAGGTCTCCGGCCACCAGCCCACGCAGGTCCTCGAAGGCCGCCCGCAGGCCGGGATCGGC
>JACZXN010000343.1 GCA_022571575.1 Chloroflexota bacterium
ATGGAGAAGTTTTAATGGAAAGCGGAAAGCTGAACGTTCCGGGAATCACCTGCGATGGTTGAGTAATGACTATTCGCATGGCCGTAGGCCGAGTGCAAGGAATCAGCAAGATCGATGGAGAATCGAAATCGAGAACCCTGACCGTGGAGTACGAACCGTCCTCCGTGACGGTTGAGGAAATTCAAAGCGCTCTAAATCAAGTGGGTTACGAAAGCACCTTGGCGGATTGATCTGACCCCGTCGGCCCCGCCTATTCCAGGCGGCGTATCCTGGGGAGTCCGATGAACGCGGCAACGCTGACCCCGGCCAGCACCGCGCCGTTTACCAGAAGCGCTCCCTGGGCTCCCAGGGCCGTGGCCAGGCCGCCCACCCCAAGGTGACCCACGGGCCCGACCCCGATGCTGAGGACCCAGGAGCCCATGGCCCGCCCCCGCTGTTCGTCGGGCACGTTGGTCTGCATCAAGGTCTTGTACAGGGTGTCCACCGACATTGCGCAGGCGTTGACCGCCGCCAGCACCACGATGAAGTAGACCAGGGCCGAAGAGACGGAGAAGGCCATCAACCCCACCCCAAATGCCCCGGCGATCAGGAACA
Source organism: Chloroflexota bacterium (assembly GCA_022571575.1). The sequence continues at coordinate 595 of JACZXN010000343.1, forward strand.
TCAGCAGCCCCTTCCTCCGGTAATCCTTCAGGTTGGCCAGCAGCGCCAGGCCCAACAGTCCTCCGGCCTGCCTCACCGCGGTCAGATACCCCAGACCCACCGGGCCCACGCCCAGCACCTCCTTGGCGAACACGGGCAGCAGGGTCATGTGAGTGAACCCAAACACCTCGGTGATGGACGCCAGACACATCAAGACCAACAGCGTCCGGTTCTGGCGTAGGAACCGGATGTACCCGGCCAGGTTTTGCAGCACCGGCTCCCGCTGGGGCTGCGCCGTTCTCGCGGACCGGCCGATGACCAGCAGCACGGCCGCCGAGCCCAGGTAACTGGCCCCGACGCCCAGATATTGCCATCCCGGACCCACGGCTTCGATCAACGCTCCGGAGATCATGGCCCCGGCGATGCCGCCGGCCTGCATGCTCATCTGGTTCAGGGAGAGCCCATTCAGGGCATGCTCCGGGCCCACGATGTCGTAGGTGTACGCCTGCCGGGTGGTCAGCGTGAAGGCGAATACGCAGCCGCCGGCGGCGACCAGGGCGATCACCACCCACACACCGGGGTCTCCGGTCAGGAGGACCGTGGCCATCACCGCCGCCACGGCCACCCCGCCCAGGGCGCTGAAGAACAAGAACAACCGTCTCTCCAGCCAGTCGGCCAGCGCCCCGGAGAGTATCCCCAGGAAGAACAGGGGCGCCATGCGGGCCGCCGCGGCCACGCCCACCATGAAGGCCGAGCCGGTGATGTCGAAGACCAGCCAGCCCACCGCCACATGCTCCATCCCCGTGCCCAGGGAGTAGCACAGCGTGGAAACCCAGAACAATTTGAAATCGCGGTAGCGCAGGGACGCGTTCCATCCGCCGGGAGACCTTGCTCTGGGAATCAAACCGCCATTCCCCGCGCCACCGGCCTGCTATATACTCTGCGTGGTCCGTCGGGGCCTGGCCGCCCGGCCGCGCCCATGCCAAGCATCACCGTCAACAACAAGGAGCCGAAAACCGTCATGAAGTTCGCTCTATTTTTCCTGGCTTCATGGACCGAGAAGGACCCGGTCCACCAGAGCCGGATCTACGGAGAGGTCTTGGAGCAGGTCCAATACGCCGAGGAATTGGGTTTCGATTCCCTCTGGATCGCCGAGCACCACTCCAGCCGCTACGGGATATTTCCGTCATTGATGCCCATCCTTTCACATATCGCCGCCCAGACCAAGACCATCCGGCTGGGCGCCGGGGTCAGCGTGCTGCCCTTTCATAATCCGATCCGCCTGGCCGAAGAGGCCGCCATGGTGGATGTCCTCAGCAACGGCCGGTTGAATTTCGGCGTCGGACGGGGTTCGGCCGACTACGAATACGGCAACTTCAAGATAGATTTCGACTCGCGGGACGACCGCTTCCGGGAGGTGCTGGACATCATCCTGGGCTTGTGGACGACCGAGGACTTCACCTACCACGGCAGATACTATCAGGTGGACGGCCTGACCATCGCGCCCCGTCCGCTGCAGAAACCCCATCCGCCGGTGCACGTGGCCGTTTCCCGCACCGCCGCCAGTATCGACATCGCGGTCGCCAGGGACCTGCCGGTGTTGACCACCTACTTCACCCCTCAGGAGGACACTCTGAGGCTGATGAACCTTTATTCGGAACGCTGTGCCGCCGCCGGCAAGACGTCCCGGCTGGACGAGATGCCCTTCTTCCGCTTCATATACCTGTCCGAAGACGCGAAGGAGGCCGAGGAACGCCCTGAAAAAGCCATCGCCTGGGTGCGGAACCTGAGCATCTACCGGCACAGCATCACCCAGGGAGATGAGATTAACATGGACTTGGACCATTGGGCGACGGTCCGGCCGGAGGAGCCGCCCAGCTACCAGGCCGAACTCGTCAACAACTACTTCTGCACCCCGGACCAGTGCGTTGACCGTATCGCCAACCTACAGAGCCAGCACAGCATCAGTTACTTCGGGGCCAATTTCTCCTTCGGCGGCATAGAACACGCCAAGGTGATGGCGTCGATGAAACTATTCGCAGAAGAAGTTATGCCCAAATTCCAGTGACCCCCTGACTGCCAAGCCTTGATGGGAAACTATTCGCCCAAGAAGTGATGCCCAAGTTTAAGTGAAACGCTGACTGCCAAGCTTTGATGGGAAACTCTTCGCAGAAGAAGTGATGCCCAGGTTTAAGTGAGCCCAGAATGCCCGGTTGTACCGGCGGCGGCCACCCAATCGGCGACCCTTTCGCCAATCATGATTGCCGTGGCGTTGGTGTTGGCCCTAGTCACCTGGGGGATAATTGACGAATCGGCCACCCATAGCCCGGTGATTCCCCTAACCTGGCAATGCTGGT
>JACZXN010000344.1 GCA_022571575.1 Chloroflexota bacterium
CAGGCGCGGATGCGGAGCGGTCTATAGAAGAACAAGCCCGCTGCAATCAAGGCGTGGCCGACCTGGACCGGGCTGCTATCCAGACCCTTCACAGCTTCGCCGGGAGCTTGTTGCGGGAGCGGCCCTTGGAAGCCGGACTTCCTCCAGCGTTCGAGGCGCTGGACCAGATCTCCGCCGACATTGCCTTCAGAGAAGCTTGGGGTACGTGGCTGGACAATGCCCTGGATGACTCCGGCCTTAGGCCGTCTTTACGCATAGCGCTTTCCCTGGGGCTGACGCTGGGCCATCTCCAACAGGTGGCCACGAGCTTCCACGCCAATTACGACCTCTTGGAGGACGCCTCCTTCCCCGACCCGCCACCGTCCCAACCCCACGCGGCCGCGGCGTTGATCGCGGGAGCGGCCGAACTGGAGCGCCTCTGCGCCTTTGCGAAAAACGACGGCGACCCCCTGGAGGCCCACGTTCGAAGCGTCGCCGGTGTGGCGCAGCGTCTACGAGGTATGGACCTCGAATCGGTGGCGGCTTGGCGGGTGCTCTCCGAAAGCCTTCCTTTACGACATCCGAGAGGCCGTGTAGGCGATTGGGAAACCGATCCCGATTCCCAGCAGAACGCTTGCACCCGTCTCAAGGCACTGCTTCTGGAGTTGGATGGTCAAGCGCGCGAAGACTTGGACTCAGTGCGGGCGGGATGCCTCATGCCGCTGCTGCGAGCCGTGCGGGAGTTCGTCCTGGAGTACGCCAAGGAGCGGAAACGGGAGGGGAAGGCCGAGTTTCAGGATCTGCTGGTCTGGGCCCGCGATCTTCTACGGGACGATCTGGAAGTCCGGGACCACTTCCGGGAACGCTACAGCCATGTCTTGGTGGATGAGGCCCAGGACACCGACCCCATCCAGGCCGAGATCGCGACATTCTTGGCGGAAGATGTGCCGCCGGGGACCCCCTCCCAGAACCGCTCCAACCGGTGGACCGATATCCCCCTGGCCCCTGGCAAGTTGTTCGTTGTTGGGGACCCTAAACAGTCCATCTACCGCTTCCGGCGCGCCGACGTGGAAGTGATGGCGCGTTTCCAGGGTCTCATCACGGAAGAGCCGCTGCGGTTGGTGCAGAATTTCCGTTCCCAGCGGCCGGTGGTAGCCTGGGTCAATCACCTGTTTCAGGGATGGATGCAGAGCGGCGACGGCCAAGCGGCCTACGTCCCCATCATCCACCGGTGGGAGCCACGTACGGACCATCCTAAACCTCCGTCGGTGTGGGCATTGGGCGGGCCTCTGGAGGCAAGAAACGTCGGACCGGTGCGCCGCCAAGAGGCGGCCGGCATGGCCTCCTTGTTGCAGAGCATCAAGGCCGAAGAATGGCCGGTGATGGATCGAGAGGCCACGGAGCAAGACGGTGTTGAGCGCTTCAGGCCGGCCCAGTTCAAAGACATCTGCATACTGATGCCCCAACGCAGCGCGCTGCGGTTATTGGAGCTGGCCCTGGAAGACGCCGGCGTTCCCTACCGTTTGGAAGGCGCTTCACTGGTGTTCGGTACCCAGGAGGTACGGGACCTGCTCAATTGCCTGAGGGCCTTGGACGACCCCGCGGACCAGGTGGCCCTGGTCGCGGCGCTACGCTCTCCCGCCCTGGCCTGCTCCGACGCCGACCTCCTGGAATTCGTCGACGCCGGTGGACGGTTGGAACTCCTGGCCGGCGGCAACCCAACTGATGGCCCGGTAGCTGAAGCCATGGACGTCCTACGCCGATACCACGAACAGCGCATGTGGACACCGGCCGCTTCGCTGATCGAAGAATTCGTGCGGGAGCGGCGGCTTTTGGAGGCTGCCTTGGGTGCGCCGAGACCCCGGGAGCGTTGGCGGCGTTACGCATTCTTGGTGGGTCAGGCCCGGGTATTCACCGAAGCCGGAAGGAGCTCCCTGCGCGCCTTCCTGGAGTGGGCGGCCACCCAGGAAGAGGAAGGGGCTCGGGTGACTGAAGTGCCCGTTCCCGAGACGGACGAGGACGCCGTGCGGATAATGACGGTCCATGGCGCCAAGGGGTTGGAATTCCCCATCGTCATTCTGACCGCCCTCAACTTTGAGCCCCGGACGCGAGTTGATAACGTGCTATTTGACCGGGAGCAAGGCAACGCCGAGGTCAGGCTTGGTCCGGCTGCCGAGCGGTTTCAGACGCCGGGGTACGAAGCCTTGGCACAACGGGAAGGGGAGCTAAGCCTGGCGGAGGACATCAGGTTGATGTACGTGGCGGCCACCAGGTCCAGGGACCACCTGGTGCTCAGCCTATACCGGACAGCCAGGGATCAAAAATCCAGGGCGGCGTTGATCGCGGCGCTTATGGAAGACGCCGATGATCTTTGGCGGCCGGCCTCTATCGCTCAGGCGCCGGCTCCGGTAGTTACCCAGGAGACTGAATCGCCGGAGCCCTATGACACCCCAGAGGCGAGGCAGCAGTGGATCGAGGACCGGGCGCAGTTGCTTCGGGAACGGGCTCGACCGTCGTCCGTGGCGGCCACTGCTCTGGCCCAGGTTGTCAAAGATGAAGCCGATTCCCCGGAGGAGCCGTGGCGCCGCGGCCGCGCCGGCACCAACGTGGGCCGGGCGGTGCATGCCGTCCTCCAATCGGTGGACTTGGCCACCGGGCAAGGCCTAGAGGACACGGCCCGGGCCCAGGCTGCCGCCGAGGGAGTTCCCCAACGAGAGGCGGAGATCGTCAGTTTGGTCCGCGTCGCCCTGGAAAGCGAGACGGTTAAGCGTGCCGTGGCCTCGGGGCGCTGGTGGCGAGAGGTACCCGTGGGCGCGCCGGTGGGAGAGACTGTTCTGGAAGGGTTCATCGACCTTCTCTTTGAGGAGGAGGGCGACCTGGTGGTGGTGGACTACAAGACGGATAGCCTTGAGACGGAAGAAGAGATCGCCGAAAGGTCAGGGCACT
>JACZXN010000345.1 GCA_022571575.1 Chloroflexota bacterium
GTCTGGAACTGCAGCAAACCGGTGATCGCCGCCGTGAACGGGTACGCCCTGGGCGGGGCCTGCGAGTTGGTCCAGGTCTGCGACATCAAGATCGCCTCGGACCGGGCCATCATGGGCGAACCCGAGATCAGGGCCGGGTTTGGGCCGCCGCTGTTGATCACCCCCTACAGCGTGAACCTGGCCCATGCCAAGGAACTGCTGTTGACCGGCGACACGGTTGACGCCCATGAGGCGGCCCGCATCGGCCTGGTCAACCGGGTGGTGCCCCACGACAACCTGATGGCCGAATGCGAAAAAGTGGCCAAGAAGATCTGCCTGCTGCCCCAGATCGGCGTGAAACTGACCAAGGTTTCGGTCAACCGCGCCATGGAAGAGATGGGCTTCTTGAACGCGGTCAGCCACAACCTGGAGCTGATGACCCTGTTCGACACCAGCACCAGCCCGGAGCAGGAGGAGTTCAACGCCATCAGCGAGGCCAAGGGACTCCGGGCGGCCCTTGACTGGCGGGACGCCCGCTTCAAAGACCTGGACTAACCCCCGGCCTTAACTTCGATCTTGGACAGGTTCTCCACGAATTTCAATATGGCCGAGTGATCGGATTCCGACTCGCCGTCGTTGACCAGAGCGCCCAGTATCTGCTGCAACAGCGAGGTCACCGGCAGCGGGATGTTAAGTTCCTGGGCGGTCTGAAGCACGTTCCTGAGGTCCTTCTGGTGCAGCCGGACGCGGAAGCCGGCCTGGAAGTTTCGGCTCAGCATCATGGGGGCTTTGGCTTCCATCACGGCGCTGCCGGCCAGCCCGCCTCGGATGGCGTTGATGACCCTCTCCGGGTCCACCCCGGCCTTCTGGGAGAGCACCAGAGCCTCGCTCAGAGCCTCGATGTTGGCGGCCACGATGATCTGATTGGCCAGCTTGGTTACCCCGCCGGCCCCGATGTCGCCGGTGAGCACCACGTTGCCGCCCATGACCTGCATCAGGTCCAGGCTCCGGTCGAAGATATCCTGTTTACCCCCGACCATCACGGCCAGGGTTCCCGCCACCGCGCCGGGCTCACCCCCGCTGACCGGGGCGTCCAGCATCTCCACGCCCTTTTCGGCGCAGGCGGCGGCGATGCGCTTGGAGACCAACGGGGCGATGGAACTCATGTCGATTATCACCGACCCGGATTTGGCCCCTTCCAATACCCCATCGGGGCCCAAGATAGCCCTCTCGGAGTCCGCCGAGTCCGGGAGCATGGTGATGATGGTGCCGCTGGCGGCGGCCACCTCTTTACTGGAGGATGCGCCCTTGGCCCCATCAGTGACCACGTCCTCCTGATTGCTCCCCACGATATCGTAGACAGTCAGGGAGTATCCCGCCTTGAGCAGGTTGCGGGCCATGGGTTTGCCCATGATTCCCAGTCCGACGAATCCTATCTGTTCGGCCATCTGCCGCCCTCCTCAAGTTGGTCTGATTTGGTCTCTTGTCGATATTTTCTTGGCCATTTTTGGCCTGTTCTTGGTCTGTTCTTGGTCTGTTCAGTGTCGCTGCGTGCAGGCGCAAAAACTGTACCACAGAATCGGGCCCCGCTCCATCGAGCCCCCATTCATCAAGCCCCCATTCATCAAGCCCCCATTCATCAAGCCCCACTCCCTCGGGCCCGTTCAATCAGACGGCGGCACCGTCCGATCACCGGTTTGGACCGCCGGCGCAGGGTTCGTCCCCTAGCTGCGCCGTTGTACACCCGAGCGCATGGGTTTATGATATTGGGAGAGGCGGATTCCGCCTTCCTTCGATCCTTATTCTTCATTCCTGGCGACTAACCGCAAGAGGTACGGATGGCAGACGGGAAAACGGCCCTGGTCACCGGCGGCGCGGGATTCATCGGTTCCCACATGGTGGACCGGCTGCTGGAGCTGGACTACAAGGTCGTCGTGATGGACAACCTGAGCACGGGCAAGATCAAGAACCTCAACTCCAGAGCGGTCTTCCACCACACCGATATCACCCAGCCGGCCATGGAAGAGATCATCCAGCGGGAACAGCCCGACCTGGTGTTTCACCTGGCGGCCCAGACCAGCGTGACCCAATCGACCAAGGACCCCATCGCGGACACCAACGCCAACGTGTTGGGCACCCTGCGGGTCCTTGAAGCCTCCCGCCGGGTTGGCGTGGAGAAGATCATCTACTCTTGCACCGGCGGCGCGCTCTACGGAAACCCGGAGACGATCCCGTGTCCTGACGACACCACCGTCGCGCCGGTCTCGCCCTACGGGATGTCCAAGTGGGTGGCCGAGCAGTACCTGGAATACCATTACCGGCAGTACCGCTTGAACTACACCTCCCTGCGCTACGGCAACGTCTACGGCCCCCGGCAGGACCCCCACGGAGAGGCGGGGGTTGTGGCCATCTTCAGCCAGGCGATGTTGGAGGGGAAACAACCTCAGGTCTTCGGCGACGGGACGCAGGAACGGGACTTTATCTCGGTGTTCGACGTGGTCGACGCGAATATAGCGGCCATCGGCCGTGGCGACGGCAAGACCATGAATATCGCCACCGGAGAGGCGACCAGCGTCAACCGAATCTTCGAACTGCTCCGCGGCATCACAGGATATAAGTGGGACCCGCTACATGCCCCCCAGCGGGCCGGCGAGGTCTACCGGATAGCCTTGGACTGGTCCCGGGCGGCCCAGGAACTTGACTGGTCGCCTAAGATTAGTCTGGAAGACGGGCTGCGAATGACGGTGGACTATTTCAGAGAGTCCATGAATTTATCCGGGAATTCATCCGGGAATCTAGCCGGAAATGTAATCGGGAATTCCGGCGGGCGCGCGCCTTCGGACCGTTAGAGCCCAGGCAGGCGCCCCGGAAATGACAGTAGGAGAAAACACGGCAGACATGGAAGCAGATTACGACGTAGTTATCCTGGGGGCCGGAGCCGCGGG
>JACZXN010000018.1 GCA_022571575.1 Chloroflexota bacterium
CAGGCCCAGGCCGCGGCGGGCCATCTGGTCGCGCATGATCTGAACGCTGCCGTGGTTGATCCCCGATTGGAACGAACCCATCAGGTTGTGGGCGAACAGGCCGTCTTCGATGGCCTCTTCCGAACCGTTGAGCAGTTGGGCGTAGGGCCCCAGTATCTGGGAGATGGCCTCGGTGGTGTGCACGCCGTGCTCGGGCGCCCAGACCTTCTCGGCCGAGCCTTCGTAGGTGAACGTGTCGCCCCGGTCCACCATGGACATGCTGCGCATGGTCATCAGACGGCAGACCTGGGCTTCGGTCCACAGTTCGGCCAGCTTGTCCCGAACCGCGGGGTCGCTGGCCAGGGAATGACCGCCAAAGTCGTTCTCCTTGACCCAGTTGACGATGTCCTCGTCGCGGCGGACCGAGATCAGATACCGGCTGGCGCCCACGCGGTCCAGGTTCAGTCCCATGGCGCCCACGTACCAGCCGGAGTTCTCCTCGCCCAGCAGGCAGGACGCTGGGATGCGCACGTTCTCGAAGAAGGTCTCGTTGGTGCGGGCCATGCCGTAGGTGGTGCCCAATGGGGCGGGCGGGTCGTTCTGGATGGTCCACAGCGGCCGCACGGTGATTCCCGGCGTGTCCATGGGTATCAGGAAGATGGAGATGCCGCGGTGCCTGGGCGCGTCGGGGTCGGTGCGGCACATCATATAGATGTGGGACGCGTAGTGGGCGGCGGAGGTGTACATCTTCTGTCCGTTGATCACGTACTCGTCGCCGTCCCGCACCGCCCGGCATTGCAGTCCCGCCAGGTCGGCCCCGGCCTGGGGCTCGGTGAAGCCCAGGGCGAAGGTGATATCGCCGCGGATCATCCCGGGGATGAAGTACTCTTTCTGTTCCTCGGTCCCGGCGGCCAGGATGGCGGGGGCGCCGCTACCAGCGCCGCCGATCCCGATACCCACCCTGGTGAATTCTTCCTCGACGATGTACTGGTCCATGCGGCTGCCGCTCTGGCCGCCGTACTCCTTGGGCCAGCTTATGCCGATCCAGCCCTTGTCGGCGACCTTCAAAACCAGGGCGCGGTATTCGGGACCCCGGCCCCCTTCTTCGCCGCTCTCCAGTTCGTCAATCAGTCCTTGACTGACGTTGTCGGCGATGAATTCCCGCACTTCCAAGCGAAGGGCCTCTTGTTCCGGTGTGTAGCCAAAATCCATTATGTGACTCTCCCATAGTGGGTGAAAACTTGGCCTGGCAATCCTGCCCCGGCCCCTCAGACTCACGCCTTGCCATTTTCCTGTGCCGCGGAATCGCTGTCAAGTTGAGCCGCGAAGAGCCGTTGCCGGCGGCGCTCCGTTAGAGATCGAGTTCGGTTTTAACTTCTTCCCAAGAGCGAGTCTTGCCTGCTTCGATCTCTTTCATGCCTTTGCGAATCTGGTCCATCAATTCCGAGTCAGACATGATTTCGATAGTCTCCGAAAGCGACTCGAACAGGTCCCAAGTCATGATTGCAAGGACCGGCTTCCCATGCCGGGTCAATGGGACCACCCCTTGACCTTCTGCCAGCTTCTCAGGGAGCTGAGTCAGGATGGCCCGAGCGTCCGTAAGGGACAACCCCTCTTGTCTATCGAATATCGTAGCCATTGTTCATACTTTCCTCTTTGCTCTACAGCAATCCTAGTCTAGCAAGCCTCTCGGCAAAGGCATACACGTCGTCTCGGTCGCCAGCGCGCCGCAGACCTACGGCCGCCACTACGACCACGGCGCCGGCCATATCGATTCGATAAATTATCCGGTAGCGTTGCCCCACCGCCCGACAGCTACGTTGTCCATCCAAAGCCCCGCCTAGTGCGCGGCCTTGTTTCTCTGGCTCATCGGCCAGGTGGTCGATACGGGATGCCAGCAGTCGACGGATCCGGCGGTCACGAATACGGGTCAGCATCTCTGCTGCGTTCGCCGTGATTTCGATAGAGTAACCCATCAATACCGTACAGATTATCGTACATATTTATAACCAGAATTACAATGGTTCGGTCTCTGAAAACGAAATCCCCACCTTCTCTGGTTTCCCGACTACCGCCGCCACTCCTCTTCGGCTTGCATGAGTCCGAGGATTCGACCACGGTATAAGTAGAGGATTCGATGACGGTGTATGTGACCGAATGCTGCTGCGGCCGCGCCCAGGACTCCTCCCGCAACGAGTCCTACATATGGAGCAACCGAAGATTGTCGTGTTTCGTCCAAGTCCCCCGTGAAGACAATTCCGATTATCCCTCCTATGAACACCCCAGGGTGATTCCCACGAACATTACGAAAACAGCCGATAATCTTGTTGCTTTGACGAAGACAAAAAGCACGACCGACAATACGGCGCCAATCCCCGCACCAACTATGGCGAACCCGTATGCGACAAGTTGGCAGGTGTCGCTGTCATATCCTGGGTCAGTGCACTCCGCGAAAATAACTGCAGCCCCAACCACTGCCCCCGCCACAAGACCCAGAACGATCCCGGGAACGACCCACGACCAACTCATCTGGATACCTCTTGACGCTCTATCCCCGCGCGTTCCCTAGCGAACCTAGCAGGTAAGTTAGGCCTCGCTCAGCTCCAATAAGATGGGCCGCAGTTCCTCGATCAACGGAGGCAGGAACTCCTCCCAGGTGCCCACGATGCCGAAGTCGGAAGAGCGGAACATGACCGCCCGGCGGTTCTGGTTCACGGAGATGATCACTCCGGCCCGCTGAAGGCCCACCGTGTGGTTGAAGGCGCCCCGGATGCCCACCGCCAGGTACACCTTGGGCGCGATGGTGCGGCCGCTGATGCCGACCTGGACCTGCTGGGGCAGCCAGCCCTCGTGGGCCACGTCGCGGGTGGTGGCGATGCTGGCCCCGATGGACCGGGCCATCTCCTGGATCTTGGCCAGGTTCTCGACTCCGCCGATGCCCATGCCAACTCCCAACACCACCGGCGCTTTGGCCAGGATCAGTCCAACCTGGTCCTCCTGGAACTCCTCGTTCAGCAGCCGGACGTCCGGACCGTCGAAGGGAACCGCGGGTAGCTGCTCCACGGTGGCGGTTGCGCCTGGCTCCGGCGCGGCGGGGGTGAGCAGGCCGGGCCGCAGGGTCACCAGGTTCGGCAGGGTCTTGGACAGGATGGGCGCGATCACGTTGCCGCCCAGGGCCGGTTTCAGTTGCACCAGCCGTCCTTCGGCGTCGATCTCTAGATCTATGGCGTCGCCGGTGAGGCCCAGTTCCAATCTGGCCGCCAACCGGGACGCGAGGTCGCGGCCATCGGCGGTGGCTGCGAATAGCACCGCGTAGGGAAGTTCTTTCCGGACGGCCTCGGCAAGCGCCTGACCGACGGCCCGGCCATAGACCGGCCCGATCTGTGAGTTGTCCAGCACCAGCACCCGGTCGGCCCCTTGGGAGGCCAATTCCGCCACCGTATCATCCTGTTGGGGCGCGATGAGCACCGCCACGACCTCGCTCTTGGTGACCTGGGTGAGTTCCCGGGCCTTGCCCAGCATCTCCAGGGTCACGTGTGCCAGGCCTTGACGGGTGTTCTCCGCCACCACCCAGATGCTTTTCTCCCTGCTATTCGGGTATCTGGGCAGCGCCGCGGCGGCGCTCTTACCGGAACCGGCCGAGTCGGCGGCCGCCAGCTCGGCCAGGCGCTGGCGCAGGGCGTCGGCCACCTGTTTGGCGGCGTCCTCCGGTGTGACATCCTCCAGCAGGACCCCCAGCCGGTTGGGCTCCACCAGACGTATCTCGTCCACCCAGGTTGGCGAACCCTCCGCCCCGAACTGGTTCAGGCCGCCGGAAAATCCGGCGGCACCATCAGCCAGGAGATCGGCGCAGGTCACTTCCTCGGCCGGAATTTTTTCGGCCCGCTCCATCTGCTCCTTGTTGGGGTAGAGCTCGGGGGCCACGCCCTCGGTGACGCAGACCAGGGCGGGCAGGACGCACTCCAGGGTCTGAAATCCCTCATCGGTCATGCGCTCTACGATCACGGACTTGCCATCGTCGCTCAGGTCCAGTTTTCGCACGTGACTGACGTGAGGCAGGCCCATGAGCTCCGCGATCTCCGGACCCACCTGGCCCGTTTCGCCGTCGGTGCTGTTGCGGCCGCAGATTATCAGGTCGGGTTTCTCCCGCAGCAACGCCAGGGACAACGCCCGGGACGTGGCCAGGGTGTCGGACCCCGCCAGGGCCCGGTCGGTGACCAGCACGGCCCGGTCGGCGCCCAGGGCCACGCAGTTGGTCAATCCCTCGCTGGCCCCGGGCGGGCCCATGGAGATGACCACCACCTCGTCGAGCGGGGACCTTTTCAACTCCACGGCCCGGACCAACCCCAATAGGTCAAAGGGGTTGACCTCGGACGGAACGCCTTCCCGGAGGATGGTCTTGGCTTCGTAATCGAACTTCATGCGCGCGATGATGGGCACGTATTTCATGCACACGGCGGTCTTCATAGGTTGATTGCGCCTCAGGTTTGAATTTGCCCTTGGGACCTCTGGGGCTGCCAATGTTGTTGAATGCTCAGTTGCTGTCTGGAACGTTGACGTCCAGGGCCTGTTCCCGGACGTCGGACGTCAGGCGTTCCAGCCGCCCGCTGATGCCAACCGGATAGCGGGGCGGGTTGTTCAGGGCCTTGAACCGTTCATCCAGCGCGGCGAAATCTTCCTGGAACCTGCCTCTGATCTCTTCAAGAGTGGCCGCGGGCCCGGTCCTCTGCCCGTCCTTCATGACCTCTTGCAGCACCGGCAACCCGCCCGGCAGGTCCTCGTCATCCAGGGCGATGATATCCCTGGCGAACATGCCTCCGGCGTCTCTGGTCCGGTACACCTGTTTGGCGCCGGGCAGGGACACTTTGCCGGTGCTTAATTTCATCACCGGCCGGCCGTCGAAGCAGACCAGTTTGTAGGCCATGTCCGACCAGGGGGCGTCGGCGGAGACCCCGGCCTTGGTGCCAACACCGAATAGGTCGATGGGCGCCCCGGCCTTGACCAGCGTCTCCAGCTCGTATTCGTCCAGCCCGCCACTGGCCAATATCTTGACGTAATCCAATCCCGAATCGTCCAGTATCCTACGCACCTTGCGGCTGAGTTCATCGAAGTCACCCGAGTCCAGGCGGACGGCCACCAGCTTCCCGCCGGTTGCATCCGGCCCCGTGGCCGCCTCCATCTCCTTGGCCACCTGCACCGCATTCCAGGCCCCGGCGATGGTGTCGTAGGTGTCTATGAGCAGGGTGGTGCGGTCCGGAAAGGATTCGGCGTAGGCCCGGAAGGCGTCCAACTCGGTGGCAAAGGCTTCGACAAACGAATGGGCCATGGTCCCGGCCGGGGGCATTCCATAGAGACTGGCGGCCAGCACATTGCTGGTCGAGTTGAACCCGGCGATGTAGCTGGCGCGGGCCATCTTCAGCGCGGCGTCGGTGCCCTGGGTGCGGCGGGAGGCAAAATCGGCGATGCCCCTTCCCTGGGCCGCCCAGACGCAGCGGGCGGCCTTGGTGGCCAGCATGCTCTGGAGGTTGACCTGGTTGATGATGAAGGTCTCGGCCAGTTGGGCCTCTATTATGGGCGCCGTTACCTCCACCGCCGGTTCGTCGGTGAAATACAGGCGTCCCTCGGGAATGGCCCGGACGCTGCCGGTGAAACGCACGTTCGGGAGGTACTCCAGGAAATCGTCGGAGAAAATGTCCGTGGCCCGTAGGTAATCGATGGCCCGGCCGCTGAAGTTCAGGTTGGACAGGTAGCCCAGCACGTCCTCCAGCCCGGCCGAGACGAAATAGGCCCGGTTGGGGGGATAGGTGCGTATGAACAGGCTGAAGGTGGCCGTGGCCGACATCCCCTGGCGGAAGAACGCCTGGGCCATGGTCAGTTCGTAGAGGTCGGTGAACAGGCCCAGGTCCTCTCCGGGCAGAGGCAATTTCGGTGATGGGTTCGCCGGTGGTTTCGGCGGTGGTTTGGGTGCGGTCATCGAATCCGTGACTGGACGGTGATTCCGAGATAGGTTAGGGCGTATTATGTTGGCGTTCCGAAGGCCCTGTCAACCGATATTGAGCGTGGCCCACGCCTGGCCGCGCCCAGGCGCTCCAGCGCGGCTCTTCTTGACACGGTGACTGGCCCTTAGTAACATTTACCCGACCCAAGACACGCTTAAAAATCGAAAAGCAACTCAGACACCCTTATCCAGAACGGCAGAGGGGACGGCCCTGTGAAGCCTGGCAACCGGTCTAGGCCCGTTAAGGCGGGCGGCGATACGGTGCTAACTCCGGCGTCGGGCGCTGGTAAAACAGCGGCGGCGAAAGATGAGGGGAGCTCAGAGTCTCTGTGAGCTTCTCTGTCGAGAAGCTTTTTTGATGTTTAAGACCTGTCGTGAATCTACAGACTGAACGCCTGGCCTGAACCCCTGGGAGCATATCCGGTGAGCGAGATTCGACCCATCCAGTGGGCCAATGGCACACTCAGGTTGCTGGACCAGACCCGCCTTCCATCCGAGGAAGTGACGGTGGAGGTCCATGGGTATCTGGAAGCCATCGACGCCATCAAGGAGATGCGCGTGCGCGGTGCGCCGGCCATCGGGGTCACCGCCGCCTACGCCGTCGCCATGGCGGCCCGGGAGTTGGACATCTCTGACCGGGACACGTTCTTGCGGCGCTTGGAAGAGGCTGGAGCGGAGATCAAGGCCGCCAGGCCCACCGCAGTGAACCTGATGTGGGCCGTTGACCGGATGCTGACGGTGGCCGGCTCGGACATGGGCCACGAGTCCGGCACATCGAGGATCAAAGAGCGGCTGTTGGAAGAAGCGGTCCTGATCGAAAAGGAAGACGAAGCGGTAAACCGCCGGATGGGCAGCCACGGCAAAGAACTGATGCCCGACGGCGGCTCGGTTTTGACCCATTGCAACGCCGGCGCCCTGGCAACGGCCGGTTTCGGCACGGCCGTGGGCGTCATCAGGGCCGGCTGGGAAGACGGCAAGCGGTTCAAGGTGTTCAACACCGAGACCAGGCCCTTCCTGCAGGGCGCCAGATTGACCTCCTGGGAGTTCAAGAAGCTGGGAATACCGTCCACCCTGGTGGTGGACTCGGCGGCCGGCATGTTGATGCGCCGGGGCGACATCGGCTGCGTCATAACCGGGGCCGACCGGATCGCCGCCAACGGCGACACCGCCAACAAGATCGGCACCTACACCCTGGCGGTGCTGGCCAAGGAGAACGGCATCCCGTTCTACGTGGCCGCGCCGACCAGCACGGTGGACCTGAGCCTGAAGGACGGAGACGAGATAGAGATCGAGGAGCGCTCCCCCGCCGAGGTGACCGAGTTCCACGGCGTGCCCGTGGCCCCGGAAGGGGTCGAGGCGCTGAATCCGGGGTTCGACGTGACGCCCGCCAGATACGTGAGCGCCATCATCACCGAGGCCGGAGTGGCCCGCCCGCCCTTTATTGAAAGCTTGGACCTGGCGGTAAGGTCGGTCAGATAGATGAATCACGAAAGCTTGGACCCGTCGGCAAGGCCGGCCCGGTAAACGCCATATGAGCACGAAGCCGGAAGCGGCAACCAGAGCGTCAATAGGGGTTATCGGCGGCAGCGGTCTCTACGAGATGGACGGCATGACCGGGGTCGAAACCGTGAATGTGGACACGCCCTTTGGGAAGCCCAGCGACGCCGTCGTCCTTGGGGACCTGGACGGGGTCGGGGTCGCCTTCCTGCCGCGGCACGGCCGGGGCCACCGGTTCAACCCCTCCCACATACCGGCCAGGGCCAACATCTACGCCTTGAAATCATTGGGCGTGGAGCGGATCATCTCCGTGAGCGCCGTGGGCAGTCTGAAAGAAGAATTCGCTCCGCTGGACCTGGTGGTGCCCAACCAGTTGATCGACCGCACCAGGCTGCGGGAGAGCACGTTCTTCGATACCGGCATGGTGGTGCACGTGGCCATGGCGGACCCGTTCTGCGCCCACACCAGCCAGGCGGTCCACCAAGCGGCCCAGCAGTTGGACATCACGGTGCACCCGGGCGGCACCATGGTGGTGATGGAAGGACCCGCCTTCTCCACCCGGGCCGAATCCTTCATGTACCGCTCCTGGGGAGCCGACATAATCGGCATGACCGCCCTTCCCGAGGCCAAGCTGGCCAGGGAAGCTGAGATGTGTTACGCCACCATGGCCTGGATCACCGATTACGACTGTTGGCACCAGGGGTCCGCATCGGTCACCGTGGAAATGGTGATCGCCAATCTGCAGAAGAACGTGGCGACATCCAAAAGATTGCTGCGGCAGGTGATTCCCGCCCTTGTCGGCCAGCGCAAATGCCCCTGCGAATCGGCCCTGCGGGACGCGATCATAACTCGAAAAGAGGATATCCCGGAGGACCTGAAACGAAAACTTGCCCCGGTCACGGGCAGATATTTAAGCTAGGACCGGCGAGGTCCAGGAGGTTTCCAATGCCTAGACAAGACCCAGGCGAGCCATATTTCCGCGTTGATTCCAGCGAAGGCCAGTCGATGCTGGCCGCGGACCCAGATGGGACCGTGGTGGTCGACGTCAGGCGGGACGACGAATGGATCACCGGACACGTAGCGGGGGCGATCCACATCCCGGTGGACGACCTGACCGACCGGATAGACGAGATACCCGCGGGCAGGAAGATCCTATTCATCTGCGCCGCCGGCGTCAGGAGCGGGTTGGCCTGCGAGATGGCCGCGGCCTTGGGTTTTGAAACAGGGAACCTATATAACATCGAGGACGGGACCCCCGCCTGGATCTCAGGAGGACATCCCACGTCCTACGGTGAAGACGCCTGAGTTCAGGCAAAGAAATGACCCACCGGTGATCGAAACCGGTAACAGAACAACGTAGTAAATAAGATGCGGTTTCGGTGCGCCGGGACCGCACGTAAGGAGAACACTTTGGCATCACAACAGACCAAAGGGGAAGTTAAGGACCTGTCCCTGGCTAAAGACGGAGTCAACCGGATCGAATGGGCCGCCAGGGAGATGCCCGTGGTGAAGTTGATCCGGGAGCGCTTCGCCAAAGAGAAGCCCCTGGCGGGAATACGCCTGTCCGCCTGCCTGCATGTGACCAGCGAAACGGCCAACCTGGCCATCGCCCTGCGGGACGGAGGCGCCGAGGTCACCCTCTGCGCCAGCAACCCCCTGAGCACCCAGGACGACGTCGCCGCGGCTTTGGTCCAGGAATACGGTATCCCGACCTACGCCATCAAGGGCGAAGACGATAAGACCTATTACAAACATCTGGAAGCAGCCCTGGACACCAAACCCCAGATGACCATGGACGACGGCGCCGACCTGCTGACCCTGCTCCACACCAAACGGTCGGACCTGCTGCCCGATGTTATGGGCGGCACCGAGGAGACCACCACCGGTGTTATCCGCCTGACCGCCATGGCCGCCGAGGGACAGCTCAAGTATCCGGTTATCGCCGTGAACGACGCCGAGACCAAGCACTTCTTCGACAACCGCTACGGCACCGGTCAGAGCACCCTGGACGGCATAACAAGAGCCACCAACATCCTGTGGGCTGGACGCCGCGTAGTCATTTCGGGCTACGGCTGGTGCGGCCGTGGCGTCGCCTCACGGGCGAAGGGCATGGGCGCCCACGTGATCGTCTGCGAGACCAACCCGATACGCGCCCTGGAAGCGGTGATGGACGGGTTCACGGTCATGCCAAGCTTGGAGGCGGCCAAGGTCGGCGAGATGTTCATCACCGTCACCGGCGGACTGCATGCCATCGGCCGGGAGCACATCGAAGCCCTGGCCAGCGGGGCCATCCTGGCCAATAGCGGCCATTTCAACGACGAGATAGACATCCCGGCGCTGAAGGAAATGTCCACGTCCATCCGTCAGTTACGGCCCTTCGTCGAAGAATACACCATGAAAGACGGACGTTTGATCTACCTCTTGGCCGAAGGCCGGCTGGTGAACCTGGCCGCCGCGGAGGGACACCCCTCGGCGGTGATGGACATGAGCTTCGCCAACCAGGCCCTGTGCGCCGAGTATATCTACGAGAACCGGGGCAAGCTCGAGGCCGCCGTACACGTGGTTCCTCCGGTGATGGACGCCGAGATCGGCCGTCTCAAGCTGCAATCCATGGGCATCAGCATCGACACCCTGTCCGACGCCCAAAAGAAATACCAGGACAGTTGGCAGGAAGGCACCTAACCCAAAACAAACTAAATAATCCGGCAAGAGGGCGCTAAAAAGCCCCGGTCCGCGACAGGAGCAATAAACATGCCAATGTTATTCCACGAGTCACCGAAATATCTGTTGACCTCGGAATCGGTGACCGAAGGGCACCCCGACAAGATCTGTGACCAGATCTCAGACGGCGTCCTGGACGCCGTCTTGAGGGACGACCCCATGGGCCGCGTGGCCTGCGAGACCGCCATCACCAACGGTCTGGTCGTCGTCATGGGTGAGATCACCACGACCTCCTACGTGGACGTGCCCAAGATCGTCCGGGATACCCTGACTCGGGCCGGGTACACCAGTTCCGACTATGGCATCGACGCCAAGAGCTGCGGGGTTATCGTCTCCATTCAGGAGCAGTCCGGAGACATCAGCAAAGGGGTCACCACCGCCCTGGAACAGCGTGGCGACGCGGCGGAAGACGACCTGGACAAGACCGGCGCCGGCGACCAGGGGATGATGGTCGGATTCGCCTGTGACGAGACCCCGGAACTGATGCCTCTGACGGTAAGCCTTTCCCACCGTCTGGTCGAACAACTGGCCCTGGTCCGGAAAGAGGGCACCCTGCCCTACCTCCGGCCCGACGGCAAGTCCCAGGTGACCGTTGAGTACTGCCACGGCGTCGCCGCCCGGGTCGATACGGTGGTCATCAGCACCCAGCACGACCCGGAAGCCACCAATGAACAGATCGAGAAGGACATCACCGAGCACGTCATCAGAAAGATCGTGCCCCCTGATCTGATGGACGCAGACACCAAGATATTCATCAACCCCAGCGGGCGGTTCGTCATCGGCGGTCCCGCTGGCGACACCGGACTGACCGGCCGGAAGATCCTGGTCGACACCTACGGCGGCATCGCCCGCCACGGCGGTGGCGCTTTCTCGGGCAAGGACCCGACGAAGGTGGACCGCTCGGCCGCCTATGCCGCCCGTCACGTCGCCAAGAACCTGGTGGCGGCCGGCTTGGCCGACCGTTGCGAGGTGCTGGTGTCCTACGCCATCGGCGTGGCCACTCCCATCTCCGTGGCGGTGGAGACCTTCGACACCAACAAGGTCAACAGCGAAACGATCCACGCGCTGGTGGCCAAACACTTCGACCTGCGTCCCGCGGCAATCATCCGGGACCTGGACCTGCGCCGGCCCATCTACCAGGCCACGGCCGCCTATGGCCATTTCGGCCGGGAGAGCCTAAACCTGACCTGGGAGCGCACGAACAAGGCCGATATCCTGCGCAAAGAGGCCGGTCTCTAACCTCAGTCCACGACCGGCAAACATCGCAATATGGGGCCCTTGGTACTCGACCAAAGGCCCCTTTTTTCTTATGCTGTTAGCATCCGGCGAACCGGAGGGAATGGCGCTTGACGGACATCAGATTCGGTACGGACGGTTGGCGCGCCCTGATCGCGGACGAGTTCACCTTTGAGAACGTGGCCCGTTGCGCCCAGGGACTCTGCGCCTACCTGAAAGAGGTGGGCACTGCCGGCCAGGGACTGGTCGTGGGCTACGACACCAGGTTCCTGTCTCCCGAATTCGCCGAAACCGTGGCCGCGGTGTGCTCCGCCCAGGGCATCAAGGTCTTTCTGGCCAATAAGCCCGCCCCAACCCCGGTGCTCAGCTACAACGTGCTGCATCACCGGGCGGCGGGGGCGGCGATCATCACCGCCAGCCACAATCCCAGCCAATGGAACGGGTTCAAGTTCAAACCCGAGTACGCGGGCAGCGCCACCCAAGAGATAACCGACCGGCTTGAGGAATCCATCGCCCGGGCGGCCGTCCCGGCTGAAACCGGGGCCCACAGCGTCGCTGAGGGCCGCGCCAGCGGTCTTATAGTGGACCTGGACCCAACTCCACCGTATATGGACCGCATCGCCTCTCTGGTGGACCTGGACGCGATTAGGGGGGCCGGACTCGATGTGGTGGTGGATTCCATGTACGGGGCCGGCGGCGGATACCTGCCCGCCCTTCTGGAAGGGGGCAAGACCACCGTCCGAGAGCTCCACGGCCACCGCAACCCGGCGTTTCCCGGTATGGAGCAGCCCGAGCCCATCGCCCACAACCTGACCGAGATCTCCTCTCTCATCGCCCAAGAGGCTCCAAACGACGGCGCAACGGTGGGTATCGCCCTGGACGGCGACGCCGACCGGGTGGGCATAATCGACGAGCAGGGCCGGTTCGTCACCACCCTGGACACCTTCTCGATCCTTGCCCAGTACCTGTTGGAGCAGAAACAACAACGGGGCGCGCTGGTGAAGGGCGTGACATCGTCCATCGCCCTGAACAAGCTGGGCGAGGCCTACGGAGTGGATGTCCACGAGATGCGGGTGGGCTTCAAGAACATCGGCCCCAAGATGACCGAGGTGGACGCGCTCATGGCCGGGGAAGAGAGCGGCGGGTTCGCCTTCCGGGGCCACATCCCCGAGCGCGACGGCATCCTCAGCGGGCTGTACTTCCTGGAGTACATGGCCACCACCGGTGACAGCCCCACCCAATTGCTGCAGCGGTTGGTCAGCAAGGTCGGTCCCCACCACTACCACCGGCGGGACATCAGGTTCCAGGCAGCGGACCGGGAGCGGATCCTGCAAAGCTTGAACAACCCCGGTCTAACCGAGATCGCCGGCTTCCGGATACTCGATTCCGACACGATAGACGGCAGAAGGTTCCACCTGGAGGACGGCTGGCTGGCCGTCCGCTTCTCGGGCACCGAGCCGCTGCTGCGTATCTACGCCGAGGCCGCCACTCCAGAGATGGTGACCAGACTGTTGGATTGGGCCATGGAGTACCTGGGAGTGTAGCTGGTTGCTCAGAGCAACGCGGCTGCGGCAAGCCGGGGCGGGTTAGAAACCCGCGCCTACGTACGCGAAGGACCGTAAGCCCAGCGAATGGCCCATCGCAGAGAGAAAACGTAAAATCCTTCTCCTTCGCAAGGGGGAAGGTTAGGATGGGGGCGCTCCTTTCTCAATGGAAATGCTCCACCCTTCCTAAACACGGAAAAATGGAAAGGCCCCGCCCTTCCGAGGAAGGATGGGGCCTTTTGGCTTCCATATTGATACGGGTCTCTACCGCTTGGTGTACTGAGGCGCCCGGCGGGCCCGCTTGAGACCGTACTTCTTGCTCTCTTTGATGCGGGCGTCCCGGGTGATCAGGCCCGCCCGGCGCAGCCCTGGTTTGAGGCTGGCGTCGAAGACCACCAGAGCCCTGGCGATCCCATGCCGAATGGCTTGAGCCTGGGAGTTCACTCCGCCGCCGGCGACTTTGACCACCACGCGGAACTTATTCACGGTGTCGCTGACACGGAAGGCTTCGTTGATTGTCTTCTGCCACGGGGCCCAGTTGAAGACCTCGTCCATGGGCTTGCCGTTGACCAGGATGG